>DASTCX010000026.1 GCA_035710745.1 Candidatus Eremiobacteraceae bacterium
CGCGCCAGCGTCGAGTTCTTTGAGGATCGAGACGATCTGCGATTCGGTGAAGCGGCTCTTCTTCACGTGAGTCTCCTTGGCGGGCCTTACGCCCGAGAACTCACAGTTTCCGCCTGTCCGAAATCACCGCCTCAGGTCAGCTCTTCGACCGCCTCTTCGATCGCCTTCACAACGGTCAACTGGGGGTCAAGAGGGTTCTTGCGGGCTCGAAATGAGAACGCCACTTTCCCTAATGGAAAAGGGGCGTTTCTGGCGTGGTGGAGATGAGGGGACTCGAACCCCTGACCCCTTACATGCGAAGCAAGTGCTCTACCAGCTGAGCTACATCCCCACGGGTCCGGCGGATATCCTATCATACAAGAAAAGACGGGGCAATACCCCGTCCTTTTTCGTGCCCACTGCCGTAAGGGTCGGGTTATTGCCCGCCCGGGTCCATCGCGTTCGAGTCTTGCTGCGCCTGAAGTTCGTCTGAGGCCGCGCCGCCGTTCTGATCGCCTGCATGATTCGCGGCGGGTGCCGCCGTCGGCGCGCTGTTGGTGTCGACTTCTACCTGCGCCTGCGTCGCGAGCTGGCACTCGCCGGTGTCTTGCGACTGCGGATGCTGCTGGCACCACGCGAGCATCGTCGTGCGATCTTGCGTGTGCGCGACCCAGTAGTCGACGGTACCTTTATCGTTCGGATCGTGCGACACGGCGGGCGCGAAGTAGCCTTTCGCCATCCACGCGATGATCGCGGTGGCGAGCAAGAGGCTCAAAAGACTGAAGTTCCGCATGTCTCAGATATCGGCAACCTAAACGTACGCGAGCGCGATTGTGACCGACGTCACGCACGCAACGCTTAGGGCGCCGGACTCCCTATTCGTATCGTCGTGACGCCGTTGATGAAGCGCGCTTGCGTCTGATCTTCGGGGACGACGAGCTGGCAGATCTCTGGTCCGGGCGGTGGCGCCCCATCGACCGCGTATGCGAGCAAGATCTGCTTGTTGTTGAACGCCACCTCGAATTCGGGAAACGAGACGAGCGCGGCGTCGCCATTGACGCCTTCGATGAGCGCGTATGCGCTGGTCGATCCAGTCGCCCCGCCGGGCCCGACCGGGGATACCGAGGAGATGAGGTCGCGCAAGAGCACGCCGGTGTACGTGTGCACGCGCCACTTGCCGTCCGAGTCGAGCACGCGCAGCGTCAGCGACGATCGGCGCATCCTCTGCAAGTCCTTGAGCGTGACGACGCGCGGGTCGGCGACGTCACCGACGACTTGAATGACCGATCCGGGCGGCGCCATGACCGAACCACCACCGGCGTTCGACGGCGAGTTCGGCTGCACGGGGGGCGTTGTCGCCGGTCCGTTCGGCGCCATCGTCGGCAACGCCGGAAGCGTCGTCACCGAAACCGTCGGTGACGGCGCGAGCGCTACCAACGCGTGCGCCGCTGCCGGCGCTGCATAGAGCCGGTTGGCCGCGACGATTGCGACGAAGGCGACGAGCACGATCGAACCGAGGATACGGGTCATCGGATCTCCTCGCGTGCCGAGCTTCGCTCGGCCTACTACATCCGGTCGAGCTAAAGCTCGACCGCTACACTGCCGGTGGTTATTGCTGCGCCGACGGAAAGCCTCGCGCGCGCAGCCAGCGCGAGACGACGAAGCGCGACCGCTCGGCGCAGTCCGTGTGGTTCGCGTCGACGATCTCGAACGTTTTCGGCTCGCGCGCATCGTCGAACAGGCGTCTGACCGCGCTCGGCGGCACGAGCGCGTCGCGCAGTGCGGCGATCAGCAGGATCGGCCGCGGCGCGACGTCTCCGACTCGATCGGTGTAGCGGTCCATCGCCGCTGTGATCGAGTCGGGGTCGGCTCCATCGACATACGCGGTCCGATTTCGCAGACCGGAGAGCATCGTGTCGTCCGTCAGCTGGCGGCTGCGGCCGGTCGACGTCGCCATCGCGATGACGCCCTCGATATCCGCATTCGCGACCGCGACGCCGATCGACGTGGCGGCACCCATGCTGTGGCCGCCGATGACGAGGTGCTCGATACCCTCCATGCGGCGCGCGACGGCGCACGCATCGAGGGCATTCGCGACGAGGTCGGCGCCTTCGCGCAGCGGCCCGCTGCTCGCGCCGAGCCTATGCCCGAGAAAATCGAATGCGAGCGAAGCGTAGCCGTCGGCGGCGAGGTGGAAAGCGAGTGGGTCGACGTTGTGTTTGGACGACGAGTAACCATGGCACAGGACGACGCACGTCCGCACGCCTTCCATACTATAGTAGAGACCGCGCACGGTCCCACCCGCGCTCGGGAATTCGACGCGGTCGATACGGACATGCGACATGTCGCGTAGTCTCACCATGCGTGAGCTGTCAGATGAGCGACCTCAATGTGAGCACGATGTCCTTCGTCGCTTTGCGCCGTTGATACGCGAGCGCGACCTTCGTCCCCGTCGGCCGATCGAACGACCGCACCGCGGAGTCGAGGTCGAGCGGCGGTTTGCCATCGATCGAGAGGATGACGTCGCCCGGACGAAGTCCGACGCGATCCGCCGGCGATAGCGGCACGATGCTGCGCACGACCACTTGACCGTCGCGCCAGATGAGCCACAACCCGCTGCCGTCGAACGGCGACGGCGCCGCGTTCGTCGCCGCCGCGCCGCTCTGTGCGAGGGTAAGCGTGCCGCCGAGCTCGTCGATCGTCACCACGAACCGCGAGAGAAGGCCGCTGCCGATCACCGCGTGGACCGTCGATGATAGCAGCGGCTCTTCGCTCGAGCTCATCCTATCGACGAGCGGCCCGGCGATCGTCAATGCTCCCATCGACATCGCCCCTGCACGTTCTACCGTTCCGTTGACCTCGTGATCCGGTTCGGCATCGCGGATGCCGATCGACCGCCTGCTGAAATCGGAACCGGCGCCTCCCCACACCGCGATGTCTTCGTCCGAGCAGACGTCGACGAAACACGGCGGCTCGTTCTTGCCGTCGATTCCGCACGCTACCGTAGGCATGCCATCGACGAGAGCCAGCGGGATCGCCGCCGCCCCCGCTGGGCGCGCCGCAGCGGCGGCCGCCTCGTCGCGGTAGATCGTCATGCTCACGTTCGCGTAGTCGATCGTCACCGGGTAGTGCGCGAACAGATCGGCGCCGAGTATCCCAGTCGCGTTGGACCCGAGATACGCTTGCGCGAATGGCCCGATTCTCGCGGTCGCGACTTTCAATCCGACGAAGCGGACGGCCCCGACTTGCAGCGTTCGGATCGAAGGCACGTCGCCGCCGCGATTGACCGGAATGGAATCATCGATCGTCGTCTGACGAAGACTGCTCAATAGGAAGTCGCGACGAACACCGTCGAGCACGACGGGGACGTATGGTCGCCCGCCGTGCATCGCAAGCGGGATCGTCGACGAGGCCGCGTCGCCTTGCCAGAACGACGGCGCGAGCGTCGGTTCTGGGCGTGGAGTGACGACACCGATCGGCGCTGTCGTCGGCGAGATCGCCTGCGCATCGGGCGGAGGAGCCGGCGGCGGCGGAAGCGGCGTCAGCGTCGGAGTGGGCGTCGGGGTTTCGGTCGGTGCGGGCGCCGGAGCAGACGACGCCGTCGGAACGGGTTGTGGCAAGCGCGCCGCGACCGCAAGCGTGCAGCTCGCGATTGCGATGATCAAAGCCACGGCGAAAGCGCGCGCGATCACGAAGCCGACAAGAACTCCTCGACGATGCTGACAAAACGTTCGGGTTGCTCGATCTGCGGGCAATGCCCGCATTGCTCGAAGATCTCGAGGCGGGCGCGCGGCAGTACGCGCGCGAGTGAAGCGGCGTCGCTTGCCGGAAACAAGCGATCCTCATGACCCCAGATCGCGAGTATCGGAACGTCGAGCGAGGCGAGCCGTTCGTGGAACGGCTCGAGCCGCCGGCAATAGTCGAAGAATTTCGTGAACGTGTGGCGGGCGATGCGCTTTGCACGCGGATCGGCATGCCGCCGCGCGAGCTCATCGACGGTCTCATCGTCGACGCGCGACGCGTCGAAGAACGCCGTCGAGTACAGCGCGCGCGTCATCGCTTTCGTGCGCGGGATGCCGACGAACAGGCGCATGAGCGATGCCGCCGCCGTGCCGAGCAGATTATTCGGCATCGGCGTGAATCCGACCGGGTCGACGAGCACGACGCGGCGATATCGTCGCGGCGAGCGGAGCGCATCGAGCATGAGCGCGAGCCCGCCGGCGGAGTGGCCGATCGCATCGAGCGAGCCGAGACCGAGCGCCGAAGTCGTCGCTTCGACGACTTTCGAGAAATACTCCGGGCCGCCGTACGGTTGCGCGTCGGGCGCCGGACTCTCGCCGAAACCCGGAAGGTCGAGAGCGATCGTCCGATGGTGTGACGCAAAGGCGGGCATGACGCGCCGCCAGGCGGTCGACGACTGACCGAGGCCATGGAGCAACAGCAGCGGCGAACCGGCACCGGCTTCGAGATAGCGCGCGCGCGCGCCGGTGACGTCGACCGATCCCGCGGAAGGGCTGAACGCCTGCATGAATGGCTGGATTCTTGACGGGCCGAGGGACTCCCGTACGCACGAGTGGGAGCGGTCGAGATTTATCTCGACCGCCGCGGCCTTACTCTGTAGTACGGTTGAGATACGGGAGCTACGGCTGGCGCGGACCGACGTCGACGACGCCGCTCTCGCTCGCGGCCGTGATTTCAGGGCCGCCGCCCGCAAGGCTCATCGACATCGCGTGTTGCGACCGGAAGCGGACGCTCGCGGTCCGAGCGAAGCGGTTTATCACCGAACCTCGCGTGCTTTGCGCGTCGATCGTCGCCGCTTGACGTCCATCAAGGGTGACGTGCACGTTGCCGGTACCGCTCGTGAAGCGATACGGGCCGCCGGCCAGGCCTCCGAAACCCCAATCGATGTCGCCGCCCTCGGTCTTCACCTCGGCGCGTTCCGCGAGCATCGCCGTGCCCATGACGCTGCCGGTCGTCGTCTCGACGCGAAGGTTGCCGGCGACGTGCGTCATCGTCACGCGACCAGACGACGTCCGGACATGGCCGAACCCGGCGAGCTCGCGAAGGTCGACGGATCCGCCATTCGTCACGACGACATAGGGCCCGCGGAACTGCGAGAGCGCTGCATCGCCGCTGTCGAGCTTGACCAGCACCGCCGCGTCGCGCTGCGGCACGTATACCGTCACGTCGCCGCCGGAGTTCTCGATGCGAACGCCCGTCGTTCCCTCACGCACGCCGGGAAGCGTGAAGCGCCGCGGCGGAAGACCCATGCCGCGCGGGATCATCATGCCCTGGTTGGTCGACGTGATATGAAACGTCGTCGCCGTCGGGTTGTCCCCGCCGACGACGCGGACCGCGCCGTCATCACCGCGCGTCACGGTGACGAGTCCAGCGGTCGAATGGATGACGACGACCGGAGCATCGGGCGTCTGGACGATTTGATCGGCGAGCGCGGGTCGATAGGCCGCTAAAGCGGTGAGGGAGAGCAGGGCCGCGCTGAGCAGCGGGCGGGCGAGGCGAGCGATAGGCATGGTGCGAGGACCTAAGCGTACTGCGTTAGCGGCTCGAGCGCATGAGCCGGCAGTGAGCCGGATATGAGGCGTGCATGAGAACCCGCCGGCGCGCCGGCGCCGTTCATCGAGCGACATCCGCGTCACCGCTTCGCAGCAGCGGGATGTCGACGGTGAAGGTCGTCCCCTTCTCAGGTTCGCTCGCGACGGACACGGCACCGCCGTGCACGCGCACGATGTTGCGGACGACCGCGAGGCCGAGACCCGTGCCTTCGACCGCGCGCGAGCGCGCACGATCAGCGCGATAGAAGCGCTCGAAGACGTGCGGCAAGGCGTCCGCCGGGATCCCCGGGCCAGTATCGCCGACGACGATCCGGCCGGTACCGTTGAGGCGTGCGACACCGACGCGCACGCCGCCCGACGAAGTGAACTTGATCGCATTCTCGGTTAGGTTAGCGACGAGTTGGCGAAGGAGCCCGGGCTCGCCCATGACGACGGCGGGAGCAGTCGCGTCGATCGTGAGCGATAGTCCCTTCTGTTCGGCCGACGGACGCAACCCCGAAGCCGCATCCTTGACGACTGCCGCGAGATCGGTCGGCTCCATCGCGAGGGCGCTTGGGTCGTCCGTCTTCGCAAGCGTCAGCATCGCATTGAGGACGCGCGCCATGTTCGCGCTCTCGGCGCGGATGGTCTCGAACGCTTCCCGGCGGATCTTCTCATCGCCATCGCCCCAGCGCTCGAGCATCTGCGCGTTCGCGCTGATGACCGTCAGCGGCGTCTTCAGCTCGTGCGACGCGTCCGCGATGAGCCTGCGCTCGCGAGCGAATGCCCCCTCGAGACGTTCGAGCATCTCGTCGAACTGCGCGGCGAGCTGGCCCAATTCGTCGCGCCGCCCTTGCCAGTTCAAGCGCTTTGCCAGATCCTCGCTGCCGATCTCGCGCGCCGCGCGCGCGATCGCGTTGATCGGACTGACCGCCCCGCGCGCCAGCCAGAACGAGACGCCGACGACCGCGGCCAACGCCAGGGCGACCGTGATGAGGAGGAAGATCGAAAGGTTCTGCTGCTCGGCGTAGACGCCCGCGAGCGAGGCCCCGACGATGAGCGTCAGGATCGGAGCGCGGGGACTCGATTGGATCGTGCTGATCCGCACGAGCACCGGTCCGACACCGTTCGCGCTCGCGGTCCCCCAATCTCCGGTGAGGCCGCGCGGCGGGAACCATCGATCGTACGTCTGGATCGACAGATCGGCATCGCCGAGGTTCGTCGTCTTGCCGACGCGGAAATCGGCGCCGTTGTAGACTTCTGCGTAGATGCCGGGTCCGACGAACGTATCGAGCGTCGTCTGATCGGCGAGCGCCGAGACCGCGGAAACGGGACCGAACGGATCGTTCGCCTCGGCGTGGGTGAACGAGTCGATCTCTTGCCCGACACCCTCGATGCGATCGGCGAGCGCGCCCCACACGATGCGCCCCGCCTCGATATAGACCGCGCTCGCGAAGACGAGGATGAAAAGCGCGAGCACGCCGCCGTACCACGCCGTCATCCGGCCGCGCAGCGAGGAGAAGAACGGGAACGGCGCGCCGCCGTCAGACGCGGAGCGCGTACCCGACGCCACGGACCGTGTGGATGAGCTTGTCATCTGTGTCGACATCGACTTTGTTGCGCAAGTAGCGGATATAGACGTCGATGAGGTTCGATTCGCCGAGGAAATCCGAACCCCAGACGCTGTTGAAGATCTCGTCGCGCGTATGGACTTTGTTCGGGTACATGAGCAGGAACTCGAGCAGCGAGAACTCCTTCGCCGTGAGCTCGATCGGTTTGCCGGCGCGGACGACCTCGTGCGTATCTCGGTTGAGGACGAGATCCTTTGCGGTCAGGAGTCGCGGGGCCGGCTCGTGGCTTCGCAGTTGAACGCGGATCCGCGCGAGCAGCTCCTCGATCGAGAACGGTTTGGTCAGATAGTCGTTGGCGCCGGTATCGAGACCGGTGATCCGGTCCGGCACGGCGTCTTTCGCGGTCAGCATGATGATAGGAACGGATGAGTGCTTTCGGACGCGTCTGCACACCTCGAGGCCGTCGATGCGCGGCAGGAGCAGATCGAGGATGATGAGGTCAGGTCCTTTGAGCGCGCGCTCGATCGCGGTGGCGCCGTCGGCGCACCATTCGACTTCGAAGCCTTCGTGTTCGAGCTCGAGCTGCAAGACGCGCGCTATCTTCTGATCGTCTTCGACGACGAGGATCTTCTGTTTCGGAGCAGCGGCGGGGGAAGGCCCTAAGTCCATGCCGATCGCCTCCTTCCTTTAGAGTATCGGGGAGCCTGGCGGCGGGCATTAACACCCCGTGAGAGCGCCGACCGGGAGCGGCCCCTAAACCCTCCGAACCCTCGCCGCGTGAGCGGACGTCTCTTCGTGGCAGTCGATCTCGACGAACCGATGCGCGATCTCATCGACGATGCGATCGCGCGCCTGAAGGCCGCCGGCCTCGACGAGCGTTTCACTTCGCGCGAGAAATGGCATGCGACGCTCGCGTTCCTCGGGCCTGTGGACGCGTCGCGGCGCGCCGCCATTAGCGAGGCGATCGCTACGGCCGCCAAGTCGTGCGACGCCTTCGACCTGACACTCGACGTCGTCGGCGCGTTTCCGGACGCGCGCCGGCCTAAGGTCGTATGGGTCGGATCGTCGTCGCCGCAGACGGGTTTCGCCGCATGTGCCGAGGCGGTGCGCGCACAGTTATCCGCCATCGGCTTCGACTTCGAGTTCGACGCGGTCCCGCACGTGACGGTTTGCCGGCTCAAGCGTAGCGGTCCGCTCCCGGCCGTCGGAAGCCTGAACCCTCGAACGATCCATGTCGACTCACTCACGCTGTACGAATCGGCGCCCCAGGGCTCGTCGACCCGCTATGCGGTGCTCGGCGAAATGCCGCTGCGCTGACGAACGTTATGGAATCGAAGACCGCGAAAATGCGGAATTGTAGCGGTCGAACTTTTAGCTCGACCGGCCGAGCGAAGCTCGGCTCTGGAGTGCCGACAGATGACGAATAACCTAGCCATGACAGCAGCCGCGTTAGCGCTGTTGCTCGGCGCGCCGGTCGCCGCCGGAGCCGACCCCGCTCAACCGCCGACGATCAGCGTCAGCGGAAGCGGGTCGGTGTCGTACGCACCCGATATCGCCAGCATCTCGCTCGGCGTTCGCGCGCAATCGGCGAGCGCGGCGGCGGCCGCGAACATGGTCAACGTGAGAGCCGGGTCCGTCGTGAGCGCCATGCACAAACTTGGCATAACAGACGCGGCCATCACGACGTCCGACTACTCGATCTCGTACCAGCCGCCGGATAACTCGGAACAGCCGGTGCCGATGGGAGCGTCGACAAGCGTCGCGCCCAGGCGACCGGTCGCGCAAGGCTCCTACGTCGCGACCGAGACGATCGATGTCAAGTCGTCGATCGCGAAGGCCGGTCCGGTGCTCGACGCCGGCGTCTCAGCGGGCGCGAACGAGACGTACGGCATCTCGTTCGATACAAGCGAACGGACGGCGCTCTATCGCGAGGCGCTCTCGCGCGCCGTCGCCGACGCGCGCGCACAGGCGGAGATACTCGCGAAGGCGGCGGGCGTGAGCATCGCCGGCATCCAAACGATCAGCGTTGGATCAGGCCCCGGGCCGATCGAGCCGATGGTGCGAGCGATGAACTTCTCGGCGCAACCGGCGACGATCAGCGGCGGCACCGGCACGGTCGACGCGTCTGTCCAGGTCGTCTACCGGATCAGGTAGCACCAGTCGCTGCGCAGGACACGCTAAGAAAACGATGACCGCCGGCCTGAGCCGGCGGTCTGCGCTTGTCGAGGAGGAGGAGGTTACGTTGAAAGCTTTGAGATGCTAGTCGGTGTCACTCGTCGCAACGAGCGATCGCGAGCGCCCAGCCACGCGGAGTCATCTTCCGCACCAAATAACCGTCTTTGGTCCGGTCGAAGTACTGGAAGCCGCTTGACAGCGCTTCCCCGATCGACTTGAAGATCATAATCCCTTGCATGGCGTTGGCCCCCCATGGCCTTCTATCTGTATTACGGCCGTTGCGGCGAGATTGTTACTTTTGTCGTCCCGTCTTGAGGCTCTCACCGAGTTTTTATGATGACAGGCACATGCAATTCGCCGTCATTACACTAGGTCGGAAGAAGATTGGAAGAGGTTCGGAAGAGATCGAATAGGCCAAAGGTCGCCCTTACGTTTGCGCGAAATCCGCGTCCGATGGTGTCGACGCCGCTGTTAGAAGCCGCGGAACTCATAAGCCGGGAGCGCGTCGCTCCCGGTTTTTGGTGTCTTGGGTTTCGCAGCCCGGAAATTGCCCGCCGCGCCCGCCCCGCGCACTACGTGGCCATCGACCTGCCAGGCACGTTCTCCGTCCGCCTTCCGCTCGGCATCTGGACGGCGCGCGACGACACGTTCACGCTCCTCTTCCGCGAATGGGGCGAGCGGACGACGCGCCTCGCGTGCATCGCCGACCACGAGCCCCTATCGATCATCGGGCCGCTCGGCAACGAATTCTCGCTCCCGGATACCGGCAAGCGCGCCGTGATCGTCGCCGGCGGGATCGGCGTCGTGCCGTTCTGGCTGCTCGTCCGCGAGCTGCTCGCCGCAAAAGTACGGACGACGGTGGTGCTCGGCGCGCGTTCGAAGCATATGCTCGTCGGCGTCGACGAGCTGCGCGCGCTCGGCGCCGAAGTCAAGATCTGTACCGATGACGGATCGGCGGGAACCCGAGCGACCGCGCTCGACCTCGCGCGCGAGTTGGCGCCGCCCGACATCTTCTACGGCTGCGGGCCGCCGCCGTTGCTGCGCGCCTTGGGCGAACACGCGAACGCCGCCGGCATCCCGTGTCAGATATCTATGGAAGAGACGTTCGGATGCTCGATGGGCACGTGCTGGGGGTGCGTCGTGCCGATCCGTCGTGGCAGCCCGCAAGCCGTCGGCTACCCGCGGGCGACGAACGAGAAGCGCGAGTATGACTTCGCGCGCGTCTGCGTCGACGGCACCGTCTTCTGGAGTCGCGAGATCTTATGGAACCGATGATCGGCGCCGCCCTAGAAAGCGACCTCGACCTTTCGGTCGAGCTCGGCGCGCTGCGGCTTCGCAACCCGATCATCGCGGCGAGCGGGTGCTACAACCGTGGCGCCGAGTTCGGTCGGATCATGGACGTCGGCGCGTACGGCGCCGTGACGCTGAAAAGCGTGACTCGCGAGCCCCGGCTCGGCAACGAGATGCCGCGCCTGCTGTCGACGCCGGGCGGTTTGCTCAACGCGATCGGCTTGCAGGGGCCCGGCATCGCGTATTTCCTCGAACACGAAGCGCCGAAACTCCAGTCGGTGCCGACGGCGGTCATCGCGAGCGTCGCGGGTTTTTCCGTCGGTGAGTTCGCCGAAGTCGCTTCGCGGATGGACGGCATACCCGGCATCGTCGCGATCGAACTCGACGTCTCGTGCCCGAACGTCGATGCCGAGGGCGCTTGCTTCGCGGAGGATCCGTCATCGACCGCCGCGGTCGTCGAAGCGGTGAAAGCGCGTGTGACGAAGGTGCCGATCATCGCGAAGCTGACGCCGAACGTGTCGGACATCAAGCCGGTCGCGCGGGCCGCCGAGGCGGCAGGCGCGGATGCGCTCTCCCTCATCAACTCGCTGCGCGGCATGTCGGTCGACGTCGATCGGGCGCGCCCGTGGCTGGCGAACAGCTCTGGTGGCCTGACCGGCCCCGCGATACGACCCATCGGTGTCTACCACGTGTGGCAGGCGGCGACCGCGGTGAAGATCCCGATCATCGGCATGGGCGGCATCGAGAACGGGCGCGACGCGCTCGAGTATCTCATGGCCGGCGCGACCGCGATCTCGATCGGAACGGCGAACTTCCGCGATCCGCTCGCACCGCTGCATGTCGGTGAATCGATCGCTGCGGAACTTCGGAAGCGCTCGTTCACTCGCGTCCGCTCGCTCACCGGGATGGCGAACCCCGATTTCGCCGGAGTGCGTGCGTGAAGCCCGAGCTCGTCATCGCGCTCGACGAACCGGATTGGGAACGCGCGTCGACTCTCGTCGCCAAGACGCGCTCGCGCGTGCAATGGTACAAGGTCGGCTACCAGGCGTACTACGGCTACGGCGAGCGGATCATCGCGCAGCTGCGCGACGAAGGAAAGTCGCTGTTCCTCGATCTGAAGCTTCACGACATCCCGACGACGGTCGCAGCGGGCGTGCGCGCCGCGGCGAAGACCGGCGCATCGCTCTTGACGTTGCACGCCGCCGGAGGCCGCGCGATGCTCGAGGCCGCCGCCGGGGCACGAGATGAGGTCTCTGAGAGATCGCGACTGCGTCTGCTCGCCGTGACGGTGCTGACGAGCATGCGGGCGGCGGACTTGCGCGAGGTCGGTGTCGACCACGATCCCGAGACGCTCGTACCGATGCGCGCACGCCTCGCGGCGTCATGCGGGGTCGATGGGGCCGTCTGTGCGGTCGCCGAGGCGCGCGTCGTGCGCGAGGCGACGGACAAAGATTTCGTCGTGCTTTGCCCGGGTATCAGACCTGCCGGTGCGTCCGAAGGCGATCAGCGCCGCGTCGCGACGCCGAGCGACGCAGCGAGAGCGGGAGCCGACTTTATCGTCGTCGGCCGGCCGATCGCCCAAGCCGCTGATCCGGGCGAAGCAGCCTATGCGATCACGCGCGAGATCGAGGGAACGCTCGCATGACACCGGCGGAGTTGCGCGCGATGCTCGAACGGCGCGGCGCCATGCTCGCTGGGCACTTCGTCTTGTCGTCCGGCCTCCACAGCGACCGCTTCATCCAGAAGTTCCGGATCTTCGAAGATCCGGCGACAGCCGAAGCGGTCGGCGCGGCGCTGGCCGATCTGCTGCGCCCGGCGAAACCGGACGTCGTCGTCACGGCAGCCGTCGGTGGGATCATTCCCGGCTTCGTCGTCGCGAAGGCGCTCGGAGTGCGGAACATGTTCGTCGAAAAGGTCGACGGCGTGCCGAGGCTGCGCCGCGGGTTCACCGTCGCTCCCGGCGAGCGTGTCGCAGTCGTCGAGGACGTCATGACGACCGGGAAATCCGTCGGCGAAGTCATCGACGTCGTTCGTGAAGCCGGTGGTGAAGTCGTCGCGATCGGGGCTGTGGTGAAACGCGGCATCGTCGATCTTCCGTTACCGGTGAGCGCATTGCTCGATCTGCCGCTCGCCGACTACGCGCCCGAGGACTGCCCGCAGTGCCGCGCCGGCGTGCCGCTCGAAGACCCGGGCAGCCGCCGCTCTATCTAGGCGACCCCATAAAAAGGGAGCGGTCGAGATTCATCTCGACCGCCGCGGCCATTCCAACCGAGCTAAAATGGAGCGGTCGACCTTCACGGTCGACCGCCGCGGTCTTTCTAGTTCGGATCGTCTCTAATAGTGTCCGAGCGTGCCGTCGCGGCGTGCGCGGTTGACCGCTGTTCGGAAGATGAAGAGCGACAGCGGCAAGAGGATGGCCGTCGCAACGAGCAGCCAGATCGCATCCGAGGCGACGGCGGGATCGGTCAGCGCTGCGCCCGCAGTCATTTTTTGGTGACCCGGCAGTAAGCCGATCGCCGCTCTGATGCCATTGAGCGAGTGGGTGATCGGCAGGCACCACGAGAGCAGCTGCAGCGGCTTTGGCAGGAGCGCCACCGGGATGAGCATTCCGCCGAGCAGCTGCGCGGCGCTGCCGGCCACGAATTGCGTCGGCGCGTTCTGCTTGAATGTCATGATCGTCGACGCGGCCATGACACCGAGCGGCGACATGCATGCGATCGTCAGCAGCACGAATACTATGAGCGTCAGGAAGTTCACGTGCGAGAAGTCGACGCCGAGGAACATGCCCATGACGATATAGAGTATGACCTGAAGCGCGGTGAGCGTGAAGCCCCAAAGACCCGGCGACATGACGACGGTCGCGAGGCTCGTCGGCGTCACGAGCACGCACTCGAGCGTACCGAGCATCTGATCGCCGCGGATGGCGGTTTGGAACGCCTGAAGCGCGGTCAGCTGAAACCGGGAGAAGCCGAGACTGATGAGCCAGTACGAAAAACCGGGGAAATGCGAGTTCTTGCCGGGGGGTATCAGTTTCGCGATGAAATAGAATACGAATACCTGCACGACGATCTGCAGCCATTGGATGATGAACGCCATGTCGTACGACGTGGCGATCCGCCGATCGCGCTTGTAGATCGCGCCCGCCTTCGCAAGCGTCGCGAGCAACGTGTTCTGACCCGGTGCGGGAATCGCAGGTGCGATGCTACTCATCGCCGTCACCCGCTTGGGTTATGTCGGTGAAGACTTCCATCGGCCTCGGCTCGTCGAAGGTGAAGGACCGAACGGTGATGCCGTTGTCGCTCACAGCGCGCATGAGTTCGGTGACGGATCTTTCGTTCGTCGGTTCGATCTCGACCTCGACGGTGACACCGTTGGGGACGTCGACCGTGACGACGGTCGTCACGCCTGGGACCTCGCGCACACGCTGAAGGAGCGCCTCGTCCGTCTTGTCGACCGTGATCTGGTACTTGAGAAGGCGCGCGTAGCTCGCGTCGAGTTCCTTCGGCGGCCCGAGCGCAGCGATCGTGCCGCGCCGCATGATCGCGAGGCGGTCGCACAGCGCCCACGCCTCGTCGAGGAGATTCGTCGCGAGGATGACCGTCTTGCCCCGACGATTGACGAGCTCTTCGCGGATGAGCGTTCTGATCTGCTCCGCGTGCACGGGGTCGACCGCGCGTGTCGGTTCGTCGAGATAGAGGATGGGTGCGTCGGAGAGCATCGCGCGCGCCATCGTGAGGCGTTGCCGCATGCCCGACGAAAAACCGGAGAACTTCGTGCCCATCGCGTCGGTGAGATCGACGACCTCGGCGACGTGCTCGATGCGTTTGCGGAGAATATCGCCGCTCAACCCGGCGAGCGATCCGAAGAACTCGAGATTTTCGCGCGCTGTCAAACGGAAGTAGAAGCTGCGCTCTTCGCTGCTGCACAATCCGATGCGGCGTTTGACGGCGATCGGGTGCTTCACCGCATCGATGCCGTCGACGGTGATCGTGCCCGCATCTGGCGTCGTCAGCGTGCAGAGAAGTTTGAGGAGCGTTGTTTTGCCGGCGCCGTTCGGGCCGAGGAGCCCGAAGAGCTCTCCGCGCTTCACGGTGAAAGAAATGCCGTGCAAGATCTCGCGGCGCGGGATCCTACCCCGGTACTTGATGTTGGGGATAAGGCCGTACGAGATCGGGAACGATTTACGTAGTTGGTCGACGACGATCAAATCAGGGTCCTCGGGCTTAGTGTATCGTACACGGATTACCGCATCTAGGGACTATCGGGACCGATGCCCGGGGCCGCCCGGCGTCAATTATGAAGGTTCGCCAGGCGGGTGGCCTTCTCTTGATATCGGCTATCTTTAGCGGGACAACACGATATTCGAGACGACCTGCGTTCCCACATGCTGGGCAGTGAGCAGTTCGACGATCGACGCATGATGCGCCGTGAGGTCGAGCAGCTGAGCAGCGTCGACGCCCGCGCGGACGCCAAGCGCCGCCGTTCGCAGATGATGGACGAGCTCGGCCGAGAGCGATCCTGCAGCCGCGAGGTCGAGAGCTTCCGAGGAAGTGAGTTCTTGAATGATGCCGTCATCTTCGATCGAGGGAACACCGCCGCGTTGCGCCGGCAACAGCAGCCGAACGGCATGGGTGGCCGAAGCGAGCATTCGCGCGGCGTCGTCGCCGTCGATCCGTATCGGTAACCCCGAGAGTGCCGCGCCTTGCGCTGCGAACACCGGGATATAGCCTTGCTCGAGCAGCAGCGACATGAGCTGCGCGTTGACGGTCCGGACGACCGCATTGCCGTCACCGTCGTTCGCCGCGATGAGCGTGCCGGCTGAGGTGCCGTCGAGACCGACCGCGTCGCCGCCGATCCGATTGATCATGCCGATGATCTTTGCGCCGGTCTCGCGATCGTCGGCATCGTGGACGACGAGCGGGCGGACGCCGAGGCGACGCATGAAGATGAGGTCCGATATCAGCGTCGACGCTTCGGCCGATTGCGGATCGAGCCGGAGCACGACGGTGCGGCCGATGAACGCCTTCGCGGTCGGCAGCGATTCGGGATCGGGCGCGCTCAAGAAATCCATTGCCATAATATTAGACGCACATCGGGTCCAGGGCGTTACTGGATACTACCCAAGTTTTCGGTTAAAGCGCTAAGAAAGTGGAGCGGTCGACCTTTATGGTCGACCGCCGCGTCCCTCCTATCGTCGGCGCGCGATCAGGTTGAGGACGATCGTCAAGATCACTGAAATGAGGATGCACGTGGCGATCGGTATCGAGATCTGCCAACCTTTGCCGGACCACGTGAAGTCGCCGGGCAGCGAGCCGAGCCGCAAAGTGCGGCCCCACATGACGAGTAAGCCGACGACGACGAGCGTGATGCCTGCGCCCACTAGCAGCCTGCCCAACACGTCACTTTGCGACATATGCGGATATTCGGGTCACGTCGTCGAGGTTCATGGTTGCCCATAAGGCAATCGAAAAGTCGAGCTTCGCTCGGCCTACTACACTAAAACGCTCGAATGCAAGGCCGCGGCGGTCGACCATAAAGGTCGACCGCTCCCTTCCTAAACGGAACGGCCGTACATTTTATTCTTGCGACGGAGGGGCGCCGCCGTTCGCGTTGACGAGCGCGATCGCCGCTTCGATTCCGCCGTGCAAGAACGTCTCGACGCCGGCGACGGCGCGATCGATCACTTCGACCAGCGCCTTCTCTTCCGCGGTCGTGAAGGCGCCGAGCACGACGCCGATCGCGTCCGGACTCGAACGTCCGACGCCGACCCGCAGGCGCGGATATTCCGGTGTCGAGAGAGCGTGCTCGATCGACCGCAAACCGTTGTGCCCGCCGGAACTTCCGTCGCGTCGCATTCGCAGCACGCCGAACGGCAATGCGATGTCGTCGCAAACGATGAGCGCGTTCTTCGGCAACACCTTATAGAACCCGGCGGCGCCGCCGACCGCCTCGCCCGAGTCGTTCATGTATGTCTGCGGCAACACGAGCAGCGCGTCGAAGGACTGCGCGTGCGCGACGCGAGCATGGAACTTCGAGCGCCACGATGTGACACCGTGACGGCGGCCGAACTCCTCGACGACCCGGAAGCCGACGTTGTGACGAGTACGAACGTATTGGGCCCCGGGATTGCCGAGGCCCACCACGAGGTGATGCACGCGTTCTTTCGGTCGTCGGAAGAGCGAGAAGAACGTCGCCGCTATTCCGCCGGTTCTTCGTCGGGTTTCTTCGCGCCGATGAGCTCGGGCTCCGCAGGTGCGGCGCCAGGCACCGCCTCGGCGACCACAGGCTCTTCGACCTTCGCAGGCGGCAACACCGACACGACGATGTCGTTGGCATCCGCGGTGATCGTGACGCCTTCCGGCGCGACGAGATCGCGGACGTGGAGCGCTTGACCGATCTCGAGCTCGCGCACGTCGATCTCGAGGTGATCCGGCACGTTCGCGGGCAGTGCGCGGACGTCGACTTCGCGAGCGACGAGGTCGAGGATGCCGCCGTTCTTCACACCCGCGGCGGTGCCGACCGCGATGACCTTGACGAGCGCGTCGACTTCTTCGTTCAAGTTGACCGCATGGAGGTCGAGGTGGATCGGACGCTTCGAGATGACGTCGTCCTGGCGTTCGTGGAGAAGCACCGGTGTCGTGCCGCGACCCTCGATCGTCAGGTTGATGATCGAGTGAACGCTCTTGCCGGACATCGCGCTGCGGAACTCGCGGGCGTCGATCGTGATGGGGAGCGCATCGCCGAACTCGCGTCCGTAGACGACGGCCGGGATCTTATGCTCGCCGCGAAGGCGACTCGCGGCTCGGGTGCCGCTTTGCGTCCGCGGTTTGGCGCTGAGGTTGACGGTTTCCATTCCTATTCCTTATCGTGCGGTCAGTTAGAAGCGGTCGCGGGCTCGGGCATAGGCTCGACGGACCCCGCGTCAAAAAGCGTCGAGCCGAGCCGGTCACTCGACGGCTGCTCCTTGTCCTGCTCCTCATAGAGTTCGGATATCGATCGGTTCTGGCCGATGCGACGGATCGCGTCCGCCAGCAGCGACGCGACCGACAAAACCTTGATCTTGGTGTCGCGGATCGACTCGGGGACCGGTATCGTGTTGGTGACGACGACCTCGGAGATCTTCGATTCGACGAGCTTCTTCGCGGCGTTGTCCGCGAAGATACCGTGCGTCGCGCATGTGATGACCGACGTGGCGCCGCGCTCGAGGACCGCCTCTGCCGCTTTCACGAGCGTGCCGCCGGTCGAGATCATGTCGTCGACGATGATGGCGGTCTTGCCGGCGAGGTCGCCGACGACTTCGCTCACTTCGTTGACGTCAGGCCTCGGTCTGCGCTTGAAGACGACGGCGACCGATGCATCGAGCTTTTTCGCGAACGCTTCCGCGCGCGCGAAGCCGCCGGCATCCGGTGAGACGACGACGATCCCGGGCCCACGCAGCTTTTTCGTGTTGATGATATAGTTGCGCAGGATGTAGCTCGCGGTGAGGTTGTCGACCGGCTCGTCGAAAAAGCCTTGGATCTGAGCGGCGTGGAGGTCGACGGTGACGATCCGATCTGCACCCGCGGCGACGAGCAGGTTCGCGAGCAGCTTTGCAGAGATCGGCTCGCGGCCTTTTGTCTTCTTGTCCTGCTTCGCATAGCCGTAGTACGGGATGACGGCCGTGATGCGATACGCCGACGCGCGTCGCAGCGCGTCGATCATCAGGAGCATCTCCATGAGGGAATCGTTGACGCCGCGGGCGCCGTTCTCCGATTTGCAGATCGATTGGATGACGAATGCGTCCGCGCCGCGGACGTTCTCGTGGATCTCGATCCGGCACTCGTCGTTGGCGAACGTCGTCACGAGCGCTTTGCCGACGTCTTTACTGCCCAGCTTCTGGGCAATCTCCACGGCGAGCGCGCGATTGGAGTTGCCGGAGAAGAGGACCGGTTTTGCCGTAGCCATAACCTCGGTCTCCCCCTTTGGACCCGTCTTAGCGGACCTTGTCTTTCTGCATGCGGCGCACGCCTGTCCTGTGGGACGGGCTATGTTTTCAGTTACTTTTGGCGGACGCCCGCGATAGGAACACGCATGACGTCGACCAGCAAGAAGGCGCGGATCGCCGGCTTTCTCTACCTCCTGTTAGCGGCGCTTGGACCATTCTTGCTCATCTACGTGCCGAACGCGCTCGTCGTCGGTGGAAACCCCTCGGCCACCGCCGCGAACATCCAAACGCACGAGACCTTGCTCCGGCTCGGAATCGCTTCCGACGTGGTCGGCGGCGTGTTAGCGCTCGCGGTCTCGCTCGCGCTGTACTCCCTATTCGAGACGGTCGACGTGAAGCTCGCGTGGCTCGTCGTCATCCTCGGCGGACTATTGCCGTGCGCGATCTATTTCCTCAACTCGCTCAACTGGTTCGCGGCGCTCGTGCTCGTCCATGGCGACTCGATCGCGCCGGCCTTCGCCGGACCGCAACGCGACGAACTCGTCATGTTGTTCATGCGGCTCCACCACTACGGCGTCATCGTGAGCCTCATGTTCGCGGGTCTGTGGTTGCTGCCGCTCGGCATGCTCGTCATCAAGTCGGGCTTCATCCCAACGTTCCTAGGCTGGTGGCTTCTGCTCGCGGGCGTCTCGTGGCTCGCGCAGAGCCTCACGCCGATCGTGCTGCCGCAGTACGCAGACATCGTCAGCAACGTCGGCTTCCCTTTCGGAGTCGGCGAAGTCGCGTTTTTACTCTGGCTGCTTGTCTTCGGCGCGAAGGAACATTAAGCGCGACCGCGGCGGTCGACCGTAAAGGTCGACCGCTCCATTTTTACTGCGCTACGGTGTATAGATCTCCGCGCTTCTTATCGGGACGAAACTAGGACTCAGGCCACCCGCGACAAGCACGCGGCCATCGGCCAGGCGCACGGCGCTCTGCACCCAGCGCGCGATGTTGAGGTTTGCATCCAACGTCCAGTGTTGAGTCGTAGGATCGTAGATCTCCGACTGTTTGACGAGCATGGTCGGCCCTTGGCCTCCGACGACCAGAACGCGACCGTCAAGCAGCAACGTCGCCGTGTCCGCTATGCGCGTGACATTCATACCGCCTGCCGTTCCGGTCCACGAACCCGACGTTGGATCGAATAGCTGCGAGGTCGGCGGGTTGATCTCGTCGGTCGCGAGCACGTGGCCGTCGTCGAGAAGCACGAGATTGGCCGATTGGCCGTGGATCGATTGCGTGAACGTCCAGACATTTGTGACAGGATCGTACAACTCGCACGTCAGCGTTTGGAGCGCGTCTTGCGACGTGCCGCCCTCGACGAGCGCGCGACCATCGGCGAGCTCGGTCGCGCCGAACGCGTAGCGCGAGATATTGAGGCTCGGCGTCGACGTGAAAGTGTTTGTCGACGGATCGTAGACGTCAGCGCTGTCGCGCGGAATCGTTCCGACCGATGCGCCGGCCGGAGCTATGAAGGTGCCGTTCCCGAGCGGTATGAGCGCGCCCAACGTCCGAGGGCTGTTCATGATTCCGGCGACGGTCCACTGACCCGTCGACGGGTCGTAGATCTCGGCGGTCGACCGCCATACGTTACCCGCGTCGCCGCCGACGACGAGCACGCGACCATCGGGCAGCAGCGCCGCCGAGTGGCGGCAGCGACCGAAATGCATGGAACCTGTCCGCGACCACTTCCCGGTCGCGGGATCGAACAACTCGGCGCTCGCGCCGCCGGTTGTGAACGGTTGCGTGCAACCTTCGACGAGCACTTTGCCGTTGCGCAAGAGCGTCGCGGGCGCACCCGCGCGAGCGACATTGAGCGAACCGGTCAGCGCGAAGCTCCCGATCGTGGGAGAATCGCCGACGCGCTCGATCGAGCGAGTGACTGCCGGCAGTCGTACGGAGCGACGCGCCGAGAGCGGCGCGCGGGGCAGAAACGCTTCACGCGCCATCATTCCGAGCGTGAAGATCTCGGCCGTCGCTGTCGCCCCACGCCTCGTTCCTCCGCCGATGACCATCGCCCGACCGTCCGAGAGCGTCACCATGGCCTGTTCGTCACGCTCGACCTGCATGTCCGGAGTCAACGTCCATAGCGACGTCGCTGGGTCGAAGAGCTCGGCCGAGCGGAGCACGCGAAATGTCTGCGCGTCGTGCGTATAGCCGATCCCGCCGGCGGCCAACACCATACCGTTGCCGAGCAATGCCGATGTGTAGAATACGCGCCCGCTCACCTTGGGAATGCCGCCGATGACGACGTTCATATCGCCGACCGCCGACCAGGTCCCGGTCGAGGGATCGAAACGATCGGTGGACGGGAACGGATCGTACGCGACTTCGTCGCCGTAGGCGCCGCCGGCCACGATGATCGTGCCGTCGCGCAACGTTATTTGGGTGTGGAAGAACCGCGAGCTTGTCATCCTGCCCGCTAGGTTCCAAATGTTGTGCGCTGGATCGTAAACTTCGACGCTCCCTTCCGTCGGCGTTATGAACCCCGGGTCGCCGCCGGTGACCATCACGTCGCCGTTCGACATGAGCGAGGCCGCGTGACCCTCGCGTGCGACGGGCATGAACGAAGCGCCTCGCCATCGACCAGTCGCTGGATTGTAGATCTCTGTCGATGATAGCGACATGATGCTGTTCGCACCGACGCCTCCCACGACGAGTACTCTGCCGTCCGTCATCAAGGTCGCTGTGTGCGTCATGCGCGCGGTGCCCATCGATCCCGTACGCGACCACTTGCCGGTGGACGGATCGTAGAGCTCGCAGCGGTTCGTCACCCCCTGCGACGTCTCGCCGCCGGCGACGAGCACTTTGCCGGTTTGCAGGACCGTCAACGTCGCACCGACGCGGTCGACGCTCATCGATCCGGTCCGCGACCACATGCCCGTTGCCGGATCCCACAGTTCGGCCGACGCGAAGCTGTTCGGATTGTTGAATCCGCCCGCGACGAGAACTCTGCCGTCCGGCAGCGTCACCGCGATGGGCGAGATGCGCGCCACGTGCATCGATCCGGTCGTCGTCCACGTGCCGGTTGCAGCTAAAGCGGCTCCGTAGCCCGACGAAAGGACGAAAAAAGCACACGCAAGCGGGCACGTGTAAAGCAATCGATTCATCACGAACACCGTTCTAGCAGTGGGAAAGCGTCAGCGTGAATCCTTTGCCGTTTCTCGCGAACAGGCCGAGTCCGGTGCAAAGTCGCCGCATGCCCCAAGCCCCCGTGCGTCTAACTTTGCGCCGCCGTACTGAAAAGTTGCTGAACGGATCGGCTCGATACGCGATAGCCGTGGTTTTCGCAGCGCTTCTATCTGTTAACGCCGGCGGCGGGACCCAACATCAGCGTCTGCGCGTAGACCCATCCCTCGCGTCCGGCATCGGGGCCGTCCGTGACGTGCACGTGGAGTTCGGGCTGGTAGGCGGCGCCGTTGACATCGAGCACTTCGAAGCGCGTGTCGACCGGCTCGAGGGTCGAGTCCGAGTCGCCGCGGTAAGGAACATCAGGCCGGTCGTAGAGCCGGACCTTGGCGAACGGCTGCTGGATAATAGCTCTGGGCCCAGGTTCGCGCCACAGCTTGTCGCCGCCCACGAAGCCGCTCCACGACCCGTCGCGCGCCGCGATCGCATAAACGACGTATAGCCCACGATAGAGACGGTACGGGGAGACTGCCGTCACGGCGGTCGCCGTCGTCGCGGCGATCGTTCGGCGTTCGGTTCCGTGCACTAGACCGTCGAGCGATCCGTAGACCGTGGCGTAGTCCGCGTGGTGCCGGTCATGGTAAAGCCGCACGCTTTCACCCTTCGTGAACGCGGCGACGGGCGTCGCTCCGGCTGAATCGAAGTCGAAAGCCTGGTACGACATGAGCGGCAGCCTCCCGAACGCCGCGTACTGCGCGGCGACGACGAGCGCCGGGATGACGAACGCGAGCATGTGCGGGCGCCGCCGAATCGCCGCTTCCGCGATCGCACCGATCGACAGCGCCATGATCGGCACCGCATACGCGACGCTCGTCAGCTTCGCGAGCGCGTCGACCGACAGCGCGGCGGCGACGAACTGTTCCACGAAGACTGCTGCGACGAAATACGGAAGCGCGGTACGCCTCGCCACGATCGCGCCGCTCAACAAGATGACGACAACTATGACGCTTAGAGTCGCCGCGAAATGCGGCTGGCTCATCCACTCGTCCGGGTACGAGAACGCGAACAACGCCGCTGGTGCCCCGCGGATGTCCGCTCGCGCGATGGCCGCGGTCGTCGAATCGCTCGGCAGGAACGCTGTGCCGATCGCCAACGCCGCCGTCGCACACGCGACGCCGACTCCGAGATCCGGTCGCCGCACCGAAATCGAGCGCGTCAGAGCGTACGCCGCCTCCGACAGCACGAGCCATGCCGACTCGACGTGCAGTCCGAGCGCGATAGCGGCAGTCGCAAACCATAGCATCCGCCACTTTCTGACGTACTGCGAGTCGCCTCGACCGAACGCCTCCACGGTGAACCAACACGACAACGTGCCCGCGATGACGCCGAGCGCCGCGGGCGACATCTGGTTGACGAGCGCGAACAAGAATGGGCTCGTCGCCGCGACGGCGACCGCGACGCCCGCGCTCCACCAACCCGAGAGGGCACGCGCCGCTAGAAAGACGGCGATGGCGGACACGAAAAGACACGCGACGACGATCGCGTGCGGAACGCCGCCCGGGCACGCCAAAGAGTGAAGGAGCCTGGCGATCGGCATGAACGGCTCGACGTTGTCGAAACAACGTTGCGTTCCGCCGTCCCAGAGAATCTCTCGTCCCCGCAGCGCCGGAACGTTGCCGAGCTGCCAGCTTAGGAAGTCCAAAGCCGACCACAGCAGCGCAGCGGCGACACCGATCGGCAACGCGCGCTGCAACCATTCCGGAACGGCGATGGGGTCGGTGAGCTTCATCGCTATAGCGGGATTCGCCCGTATGGCGATGCGGTCCGGGTTCGAGCCGGTAAATATGACAGGTTTGCATGGTCCGCAGGCGGCGCGTGTCGAATAGCCGCCAAATGCCGCAATTCGAGGTCGTATCACCCTTCAAGCCGTCCGGCGATCAGCCGCAGGCGATCGCAAAACTCGCCGAAGGCGTCATGCGCGGCGATCGAGCGCAGGCGTTGCTCGGCGTCACCGGCAGCGGAAAGACCGCGACGATGGCCTGGACGATCGAGAAGGTCCAAAAGCCGACGCTCGTCTTGTGCCACAACAAGACGCTGGCGGCGCAGCTGTGCGGCGAATTCCGCGAGTTCTTCCCCAACAACGCGGTCGAATATTTCGTCTCGTACTTCGACTACTACCAGCCAGAAGCATACATCGCGTCGTCCGACACGTACATCGAAAAGGATTCGTCGGTCAACGAGGAGATCGAGCGCTTGCGCCACTCGGCGACGCAGTCGCTGCTGACCCGGCGCGATACCATCATCGTCGCGTCGGTCTCGTGCATCTTCGGCCTCGGCTCGCCATCCGACTACATGGAGATGTCGCTCCACCTGCGCCGCGGCGACGAGTACGACCGCGACAAATTGCTGCGCAAGCTCGTCGATATGCAGTATACGCGCAACGACATCGCGATGGTTCGGGGGACGTTCCGCGTGCGCGGCGACGTCCTTGAGTACGTCGCGGTCGACGACGAGATCATCACGCGGCTCGACTTCTTCGGCGATCAGATCGACCACATCACGCGCGTCAACCAGGTCACGGGCGAGATGATCGACGATCTCGAAGAGATCACGATCTTCCCGGCCAAACATTTCATCACGCCCGAGGAGAAACTGCGTCGAGCGGTCGAGACGATCGAGGCGGAGCTCGAAGAGCGCCTTCTCTACTTGCGGGGCGAGGGCAAGCCGCTCGAAGCGCAGCGCCTCGAGATGCGGACGCGCAACGACGTCGAGATGCTGCGCGAGATCGGCTATTGCAACGGCATCGAGAACTATTCGCGGCACCTCACCGGCCGAGCGCCGGGCCAGACGCCGTTCTGCTTGCTCGACTTCTTCCCCGACGATTGGCTGCTCTTCATCGACGAGTCGCACGTGAGCGTGCCGCAGGTGCATGGCATGTACGGCGGCGATCGGACGCGCAAGCTCGCGCTGGTCGAGTACGGCTTCCGCCTGCCGTCGGCTTTGGACAACCGCCCGCTCACCTTCGAAGAGTTCGACAAGCACATCAATCAAGTCGTCTACGTCTCGGCGACGCCCGGCGAGTACGAGAAACGCGCGTCGACGCAGGTCGTCGAGCAGATCATCCGGCCGACCGGTCTCGTCGATCCGCAGATCATCGTGCGCCCGACGCAGGGTCAGGTCGACGATCTCATCGATGAAGTGCAAAAGCGCGTCGAAAAGGGCGAGCGCGTCCTCGTGACGACGTTGACGAAGAAGATGGCGGAAGACCTCACCGACTATCTCATCGAGATGAACATCAAAGCGCGCTACCTCCACTCCGAGGTCGAGACGCTCGAGCGCATCGCGCTTTTGCGCGACCTCCGTCTCGGCGAATTCGACGTGCTCGTCGGCATCAATCTATTGCGGGAAGGCCTCGATCTCCCGGAGGTCTCGCTCGTCGCGATACTCGACGCGGACAAAGAAGGCTATCTGCGATCGGAGACCTCGCTCATCCAGACCGTCGGTCGTGCGGCACGACACGTGAGCGGCATGGTCCTCATGTACGCGGACAATATCACGCAGTCGATGGAACGAGCGATCAACGAGACCGAGCGCAGACGGACGAAGCAGCTCGAGTACAACGCCGCACACAACATCGATCCGCAGTCGATCCGTAAAGCCGTACGCGACATCTTGTCGGCTGCGGTGGCCACCGACGCGAAGCGATCGCGCCGCCAGCTCAAAGAAGTGCCGCGCGAACTGCTCGTCGCGACGTGCCAGAAGCTCGAGCGCGAGATGAAAGAAGCCGCCAAGAATCTCGAGTTCGAGAAGGCAGCTGCCCTACGAGACGAGCTCTGGGAACTGCGCAGCCAACTCCCCGACGCTGGCGACGCGACCCTCTCGCGCAAAGCGCCTAAGGTCTTCGGCAAGGAGCTGCGCGAAGCGGCGCTCTTCTAACGAACGACCACGCGTCTCAAAACAAAAAGAGCGGTCGACCTTTACGGTCGACCGCTGCGGTTTGCAAGCAGCAGGCCGAGCTACGCTCGGCATACCACATTGAGCATCAGGCAGTGACTACTGCTGTACCGGGAGCTTGCTGCGGATGACGCCTTCACCGAACGATGCGAGGAACAAGTAGCCGTTGCTCCACGACGCGCCGATGAAGTGGTGCGCGATCGCCTCGTGGTCGACGCGCTTCCAGGTGTTGCCCGCATCCGTCGAGACCCATGCGCCAAAGCGCGTCGTCAGGACGACGTCAGGGATCTGACCCGTCGGCGGCGACGGATTGAACACGAGGCGGTTGCCGAAAAAGCGCGTCGCGTAGTAGGGGAGATTTCTTGGCGCGCGTTCTTTCGGCGTCGGGAACGCGAGGTGCGGCCACGGGCGCGACGGCGCCGGCTGTATGAACGTCTTGATGTGCGTAAAGCTGACGCCGTTGTCCGTGCTCCGGAAGACGAGGATATTGTCGGTGGCCGGATCGTGGTCGGCGACGAGGATCGTGCCTGGCGTCGCCTGATCGAACGCGGCATAGAAGCGGTTGACCGGGTAGTAGAGCGTCGATTGGCCGAGCGCCTTATGAGGGAGGCCCGTCGACGGCGTCCACGTCGTACCGCCGTCGTGCGTGTAGTATAAATGCGGCGTCTGACCCGGCGCGCCGGTCGCGACGACGATCGACTTCGCATCGTTCGGCGAAACGGCTACTTGATACGGATACGTGAACGACCACCCCGTCGCGGTCCACGAGCTGCCGAAATTCGTGCTCGTGACGACGGACGGATTTTGATCGGCGTTCGTGATCCCATAGAGCTTGCCGGAATGCGTCGGGTCGAAGGTGACGGATTCGAAACCGGCGTTCACGACGAGGCTTGTCGTGGCGCACGAATTTGACGACATCCACAGACCCGAGTCGGGATGTGCGAAGTAGCAGTGGGTGTTGTCGTATGGGTCGAGCGTCACTTCGCCGCCCTCACCCGCGTTCGCAGCGCCCGGATACGTCCACGTCTTGCCGCCGTCGGTCGAAACGCCGGCCGAATTGTCTTGCAGTGCGACGAGAGCGTTGTTGCCGTTGTTGGCGACCTTGACGTCGTACGCGAGCGTGTCGTTCGTCTGCTCGTTGAGCGGAGGCGCCGTGCCGGTCGTGCAATGCGACGCGAAGAACAGGCCTTGGTCTTCGAGCAAATAGCATGCGTCGTCGGTGCGCGTGCCGTTCGAGGCGACGATGATGTAGCGCATGTCGACGCCGAATGGCTGTGCGCCGAAATGGATCGTCGGGTGCTGGTTGCCGTCAGCGGTGAAGTAGTAGATCGCGCCGCCGCCGTCGTCGCCCAAGTAGACGCGGTCCGCGACCGCGTTGCTCATCGCAAGCGCCTGCGCGCCGACGGAGCAGTTGCACTGGACGAACACCCAGGTCTTGCCGCCGTCCGTCGAGGCGTAAAGATTCTCGTTCCACGCGCTCGCGTCGTCGACGTTCGCGTAGACGATGTTCGTGTGGAACGGATCGATCGCGATATTGTGGACCGGCCCCGTACCGGGATGGCCCTTGAGCGTCCACGTGCCGCCGCTCAAGACGTACACGTCGCCGGCCATCGAGCCCGCCATCACAGCGCCCGCGGCGATATCGATGGTCGATGCGCCACCGCTGATCCCGAGCGAAGTCGACCACGTCGCGCCGTCATCGACGGACGACAGAATACCGGCCGCGGTGGCGACGTAGATCGTCGAGCCGTTCTGCGCGAATTGGGTCGACTCGTTGCGGTCGACGTTCGTCCATGACGCGCCGCCGTTGGTCGAGCGGAACGTGCCGCCGAACTCGGTCGCGGCGAGCAATACCGATGGGTTCGATTGATCGAGCCAGAGGCCGTTGACGACAGACGAGATCGTGCCGTCGACGTTCTGCAGACCATTGTCAAGCGCGGTCCAATGCGCGCCGCCGTCGGTCGTGCCGTAGATGCCCATCTGGGAAGGCGACTCGCGGGGCGTGTTGCCCCAGCCGCCGCCGACGTACATTATGTTCGGATTGCTTTGGACGTACGCGAACGCGTTGAGCTTGCCTGAACCGATATTCGGACCGTTCGGTCCGACCGGGATCCATCTGACGCTCGCGTCCGCCGCCGCATACGACGAGAAAACGACGATTGCACAGACGGCGATCATCACCGCTTTGAAGCGCATCATAAACTCCTCAAGGATTGCAGTAGGGGCCGCTTCATCGCCCGAGCTGCGATTCCATGTGAGAAGTCATCTAGCACCGTTGTGCGGTGCTGACATCCTCTTCGTATGACTATGAAAAAAACGACTCCGACCGTAACGTCCATGTTCCGGTCGGAGAAGCGCTAGACGGTCGCGGCCCAGTCACGCGTCCGCCCGCTAGTCGCGGCCTCGCTGGGCTATGCCGCGAAATCGTCCTTCGATGCCGAGGATTTCGTGGATGTCGTGGCCGTGCGGCTGACAGGCACCGCGAGCCACGGTCGCTGGTCGACGGGCGGGTGCTCGCGCATGCACTCTCGTCGGATGCACTCTTCGCAAAGCGTCGCCGTTCCCAGATCCACCGTAGTCATCGCGGGCTTGTCGCAACCGCTGCATATCGACATCGTCGTAGTCGTGTTCCCGCTGAGGAGGGTTCCAAGCAACGGCGTGTCTGCCGTCACGCAATATGACCAGGCGGCGTTACGGATGTTACATGTCCTGCGCAAAATATGACTACAGCCTGAAAAGGCGGCCTCAGCGCAAAGAAATGGAGCGGTCGACCTTAATGGTCGACCGGAGACGGCCTCGCCTTGGGCAGTCGTACGCTTGTACGGTCTACGAGCAAGGCCGCGGCGGTCGAGCTAAAGCTCGACCGCTACGGGGGCGATATAAACCGAGATTAAGCCGCCTCGCTCGCGCGGCGGTTCTTCCAGCGCTCCTCGATGCTCGCGATGATGATGTAGAGCAGCGGGATCACGAACAAGTTGAGCAACGTCGAGACGAGCATGCCGCCGACGACGGCGGTGCCGATCGAGTGCCGCGCGTTCTGGCCGGCGCCCGACGCGAACACGAGCGGGCTGATGCCGAAGATGAACGCGAACGACGTCATCAGGATCGGCCGCAACCTGGTCTGAGCGGCTTGCACGGCGGCTTGCGCGACCGGTACGCCCTGCGCGCGCAACAGGTTCCCAAACTGCACGATCAGGATGGCGTTCTTGCTCGCGAGTCCCACGAGCATCACCAACCCGATCTGCGTGAAGATGTCGTCCTGCTGCCCGCGCAGCCAGACCGCGACGAGCGCGCCGAAGATCGCGAGCGGCACCGCCATGATGACGATCAGCGGATCGATGAGGCTCTCGTACTGAGCCGCCAAGACCAAGAACACGAATACGATTGCGAGACCGAAGATGAAGATCGTCGCGCTGCCTGCCTCGATCTGATCGAGCGACACGCCCGTCCATTCGTAGGACATCCCCGGCGGCAGCACTTGCGAAGCGACCTTTTGCATCTCTTCGATCGCTTGACCTGAAGATTCGCCCGGTCCGGGCTGTCCGTTGAATTCGACGGACCGGAACAAGTTGTAGTGCGCGATCGTCGGCGGTCCGAGCGTTTTCGTCGCCGTCATGATCGCCGACAGCGGCACCATCGTGCCGTCGGTCGCGCGGACGTAGTAGCTGTTGAGATCGTCGACCCGCGCGCGATACGGCGCGTCGGCCTGCACGTAGACGCGGTACGACTTATTGCGGTAGTTGAAATCGTTGACGTAGTCCGACCCGAGCATGGTCTGGAGCGTGTCGAAGACATCGCTCAGTTTGACGTGGAGCGTCTGCACCGCGTTGCGATCGATGTTCAGTTGGATCTGCGGGTTGTCGGCTCGGAACGTCGTGAACACCGACGTGAGCAGCGGCCTGCCGTGCGCGTCGAAATCGGTGTTCGCCTTGTACATGATGCCGTTGGCGGTCGCGGCGAGCGCCGGGATACCGAGGTTCGCTTGATCTTCGACTTCGAAATCGAAGCCGCCGACGTTGCCGGCGCCCTGGAGCGCGGGCGGATTGAACGCGAACACCGACGCGCCCGTGATGCCGAACAGCCCGCGCTGCACGTTTTGGATGACCGCCTGTGCGGTCTCGCCCGCACCGTGACGTTCCGACCAAGGCTTCAAGCGGGCGAACGCGATGCCGTTGTTCGAACCGACGCCGGTGAAGCTGAAGCCTGCGACGCTGAAAACGGCTTCGACGTCCGATTGGCTGAGCATGACGTGCTCGGCCTGGTTCATGATGTTCGAGGTGTACTGTAGCGACGACCCCGGCGGCCCTTGCGCGATGACGACGAAGAAGCCCTGATCCTCGTCGGGTATGAAGCCGGTCGGCACGATTTTGAACATGAAGACCGTGCCGACGAGCAACAGCGCGAATACGGTGAGGACCAAGGGGCGGTGCCCCATGATCCACGGCAGCGCGCGGCGGTAAAAACCGCGGATCCCATCGATCCCGCGCGCGACCACCTGCATGAATCGGCCGTGGTGCGTGGCCTCACCCTCGAGGAAGAGCGCCGCGAGCGCCGGCGCGAGCGTCAGGGCGGTGAACGCGGAGATCGTGATCGTCGAAGCGATCGTCAGGGCGAACTGTTTGTACAGCTCGCCGGTCGTACCCGGGAAGAATGCGACGGGGATGAACACGGCGAGAAGCACGAGCGACGTCGCGATGACTGCGCTCGCGATCTCCTGCATGGCAAGGGGCGTCGCCGTCTTCGAGTCCTGTTTGTGCTCGTGGATATAGCGTACGATGTTCTCGATGACGACGATCGCGTCGTCGACGACGAGCGCGGTGGCGAGCGTGAGACCGAAGAGCGTCAGCGTGTTGATCGAGAAATTGAACAGTTTGAGCAGGCCGAACGTGCCGAGCAGCGAGACCGGGATCGTGATCGCGGGGATCGCCGTCGTTCGCCAATCCTGGAGGAACAAGAAGATGACGAGCACGACGAGCAGGATCGTGATCGACAGCGTCTTCAAGACCTCGTTGATCGACTCGTTGACGAAGACCGTCGCATCGAAGCCGATCTGGTAGTGGATGCCGGGCGGAAACGATTTCGACAGCTCGGCGAGCGCGGCGTTCACGCCCTTCGAGACGTTGAGCGCGTTGGCGTCCTGGAGCTGCAGCACGCCGAGACCGACCGCTGTCTTACCGTTGTAATTCAGATCGGTCGAGTAGTCTTCGGCGCCGAGCTCGACCCTGCCGACGTCCGAAACGCGGACCAGATAACCGGGGCCCGACTTGACGATGATGTTCGCGAACTCGTCGGGTGACGTGAGGCGTCCTTGGACGCGCACCTTCAATTCATAGGGCTGGTTCGCGGGGGCGGGCGGCCGCCCGATAGAGCCGGCGGCGACTTGGGCGTTCTGCTCGGACAACGCGCTCGTCACATCGTCGGCCGTGAGTCCGTAGGCTTGCAGCTTGCGCGGATCGAGCCACAACCGCATTGCGTACTTGCGTTCGCCGAAGATGATGACGTTGCCGACGCCTTTGACGCGCTTGATCGCTTCGGTGATATAGCGGTCGGCGTAGTTGCTCAAGAACAGCGTGTCGTATTTCGGGTTGTCCGACGTGAGGGCGATCGCCATGACGAACGACGACGAGTTCTTGTTGACGCTGATGCCGGTCGCTTTGACCTGCGCCGGCAACACGCCCTGAGCGACGCTGACCCGGTTCTGGACGTCTTGCGCCGCTTTGTCGAGATCGCGGCCGAGATCGAACGTCGCAGTGATCGAGCTCGTGCCGTCGTCCGAGCTCGTCGAAGAGAGATAGCGCAGCCCTTCCGCGCCGTTGATCTGCTCCTCGAGCGGATTCGTGACCGATGACTCGACGGCGGCTGCGTCGGCGCCGATGTAGACGGAGCTCACCGTCACCTGCGGCGGCGAGATGTTCGGATAACCCGCCACGGGCAGCGTCGGGATCGAGAGCGCACCGCCGAGCATGATGAGAGCGGCGAGCACGCCCGCGAAGATCGGCCGCGAGATGAAGAACTTGGTGAACATCAGTAACCCGGTTTCGGAGTCGCGTGCTGGGCCTGTGCGCCTTGCCCAGGCTTGGCGCCGGGCTTACCGCCGCCCGCCGCGGGTGGACCGCCCGCGCCCGGCGGTCCGCCGCCGCCCGGCGGCAGCGCCATGACCGGCATACCGGGTTGCAGCGTCGCCGAGTGATTCAAGATCGCCATCGTGCCCGGCTTAAGACCCGGACCCGACACTTCCATGTTCTGATCGTTCTCGAGACCGACTTCGACGGGGACCTGCTTCGCTTTGCCGCTGTCGATGACGAACATCGACATTCCGGCATCGGTCTGGAAGACGGACGCGCGCGGCGCGAGGATCACGTTCGATTTCTTCGCCTGGACGAACGAGACGTCGGCGACCATGCCGCCTCGCAGCGCGAGGTCTGGATTGCTGATCCGGATGCGCGCGAGGTACGTCAGCGACCCGGGCTCGGACGCGAGGTTGAAATATTGCACCGTGCCTTGCCACGCGCGGCCCGGTACCGTCGAGATCGTCACCGTCGCCGGCGTTCCGACGTGGACGAACGGGAGGCTCGAGCCGGAGATGCCGACGTCGACGTAGACCGGATCGAGCTGCGCTACTTCCATGAGCGTCGTGTTCGGTGACGCGAGAGAACCGGGATCGACGTGACGCTGAGTGACGACGCCGTCGAACGGCGCGCGCACTTCGGTCTGCCCGATCTGCGATTCGACGAGCGAGACTTGCGACTGGGCGACGTCTACCGCCGCCTGCGCGTCCTTGAGGTTCGCCTGTGCGACGCTTTGCGAGGCCGGATTGACCTGTGCGTTCTGCGCGGCGACCTGCGCGCTGCGCAGTTGCGCCTGCGCGGCCATCGCGTCCGACCACGCCTGATCGAGCGCTTGCTGAGAGACGTAGCCCTCTTTGAACAGCGACTGGTCGCGCTGAAGGTTGGTCTGGGCGGTCTGGTTCGCGGCGCGGGCCGCGAGAAGACCGGCGTTCGTCGACGCGACGTCGCCCGTCGTGCCCGCTCGCGTCTGCGCCAGCTTTGCCTGCGCCGACTCGAGCGATGCCTGCGACGACTGCAATTGCGCTTGGAGCGGTCCGTCGTCGATCTGTACGAGCAGTTCGCCGTGCGATACGTGCTCGCCGATCTGCGCGTTCACGGCTAGGACCGTGCCGGATGCGACCGACGAGAGATCGGCGGTCAAAAGCGGCGTCACGGTGCCGGTGACGTCGAATGTTTGGGTGATCTGCCCGCGCGTCAGCGGCGCCGCCGCGACCGGGAAAGAGAAGCCGCCTGCGCCTCCGCCGCCGAAGCCGGCAGGAGGTCCGCCATGTCCGCATGATGCCGCCGCGAGTGCGCCCGCGAGCGCGAGAACCGTACGCTTTTTCATATCGAACGGCTATACGGTCAGCCCGCTTAAGCGACCTTCGCGTCCGCGGTCAGAAGCATGCCTACGACAGCAAGCCATACTGCCCGAACGGCCAGTGTCTCACCACGCGCAACGCCGACGAGCGGACCGACGGGCAGGATTCTCCGGAATCGTCAGCGGCCTGTCAGGATTTAGTGGATGTCGATGTCTTGCGGATCGACCAGCCCCGTCAACGAACCGCTTATCGCGCGCAACGGCGCGATGTCGCCCGTACCGTTCTTCGGGTACACGGTGATCGACGCATTGGCCGAGTTCGCGACCGCGATGACCGTTCCGTGCACGCTCAATCCGCCCGGGCCGTCCAGTAGCGTCGCCGATCCCGAGATCGTGGCGAGTGGCGTCGCGTTGCCATTCGCATTCGCCGCGTAGACGATGACATTATTGCCGTCGGTGACGTAGATGCGTCCTTTCGTGTCGACGGCGACGCCGCGCGGCGAGTTGAGACCGGTGATCTCCGCCGTCGGGTTCACCGTTCCGTTCGAGTTCGCCGGATATTCGTTGAGCGATTGGTCGCCCGGATCGGCGACGTACAGCGTGCCGTTGAAAAGCGCGATGCCGGCGGGTACGAAGAAGAAATTCTGACCGTCGAAGATCGTCGCGATCGCCCCGCGATTTCCGTTCGAGCCGGCCGCGTAGACGGTGATGTACGAATTGCCGCCGGTGCTGTTCGTCACGTACGTGATGCCGCTCGGATCGACGGCGATCCCTTGCGCGTTGTCGAGTTGCGTCAACGCTCCCGACACCACGAACTCCGGCGCGACGTTGCCCCTCGCGCCGGCCGCGAAAACCTCGAAGCTCGACTGCTCGAGCACGTAGAGCTGGCCTGAGCCGTCGTTGTCGACGCCGATCGGCGCCGCGAGGCCCGTGTTCCTCCCTTTCAACTTGGTCGACGGTTTGACGTCGCCGGTCGCGGTCAGCTTGTACGCGAAGATCGCGTTGGCGGACTCATCGGCCGCGTAGATCTTGACGCCGGTCAGCGCGGGCACGACGTTTCTATTCGGCGCCGCGGTGTGCTCGGCGAGAGTCGATGAGCTGCAAGCCGATGCGAATGCCGCACAAGCGGCGACGATGACGATCCCTGCCGTTCTCATACCGACATTGTACGCCTGTAGGACGCGGCGATTCAACGGGCCGATAGGCCTAGGACAAACTCTAGCAGGCCGAAAACCCGTCGGACCGTGATCCGTGCGATTTTCTTCGACCTCGACGATACGCTCGTCGACGACACGATATCGCTCGAGCAATGCGCCGAGGAAGCGGCGCGCGAGCTGGCGCCCGACCGAGGCGCGTCGCCGGTCGATCTCGGCGACGCATACGTCGACGCCGCCATCAACTTCTGGACGCAGCTCGGTCCCGGGTCGCCGAAACCCGCGATGGGCGCGATCAGGCCGATGATGTGGCGCGCCGCGCTGCAGCGCTACGGCATCGAGGACGAGCATTTGGCCAAACGTCTCGCCGCGCGCTTCGACGAGCTGCGCATCGAACGCGTCGAGCTGTTCCCGGAAGCCGTGCCGGTGCTGAGGTCGCTGCGCGCCGCCTACAAGATGGCCGTCATCACGAACGGTTTCGCCGAGACGCACGAGCGGAAGATCGCGCAGCTCGAGCTCGAGCGTTTCTTCGACGTCGTCGTGCTCGCCGGCGAGCTCGAGATGGCCAAACCGGATCCCGCCGTTTTCGCCCACGCGATGGAGCTGCTCGACGTCGGCCCGGACGAGAGCATCATGGTCGGCGACCGTTACGATCGCGACGTCGAAGGTGCGCACGCCGCGGGCATGCGCGCGATCTGGATCCGTTGCCGCGGCGAAGAGGTGCCCCACGGCGCCCGTCTCCCGGAGGCCATCATCGACTCGATCGCCGGTCTGCCCGGAGCGCTCGCCGCTATTCCTGCGTAGACCCGCGTGACGCAGCGCACAAAGATTCGCCGTCCATCACAACGGTGCCGATGAACCTGTCAGAACGATTGGGAGGTCCATCGTCACATGCGGAAATTACTCATCGCCGCGAGCAGCGCGGCAGCACTGTTCGTCATCGCGGCGGCCCATCCGGCGCCTGCGATGGCAGACTTCAAGATCTGCAATCAGTCGAGCGAGAAGATATCGGTCGCCATCGCGTACCACGATCAGGAAGCGGGCAACTGGGTGTCGCGCGGCTGGTGGAACGTCGATCCTGGCGAGTGCAAAGTCCCCTTGTCCGGCGAACTCAAAGATAGGTATTACTATCTGTACGGCGACGGTGAGCAGCACTACTGGAGCGGCGAGCATTCGTTCTGCGTCGACAATAACGACAAGTTCACGCTCAACGAAGCCGACACGACCTGCGACTACGACTACGAGGGTTTCCTCGAGGTCGATACGGGCGACTCCAACGGCTACACGTATACGTTCCAATAACACTCTCCGTATCTGAGATCGTCTCCACGAGAATCCGCGGCGGTCGAGCTAAAGCTCGACCGCTACGGCTTTTTGCGCGTAAAGGTCGACCGCTGCCGTTTTAGCGAATCCAGCACGTCCATGAGTGCGCGCCCGAACGGCAGTCCTATCGACCCACACGCCGCTCCGGCCGCGCCGGTGCCGGTTCGCCACGGCATCGAGACGATCGTCGTCAAAGGCGCGCGCGAGCACAACCTCAAGAATATCGACCTCACGCTGCCGCGAAATCAGCTCATCGTCATAACGGGCCTCTCCGGATCGGGCAAGAGCTCGCTGGCGTTCGACACGATCTACGCCGAAGGCCAGCGCCGCTACGTCGAATCGCTGTCGTCGTACGCGCGCCAATTCCTCGGCCAGATGGAAAAGCCCGACGTCGATTACATCGAGGGGCTTTCGCCGGCGATCTCGATCGACCAGAAGTCGACGAGCCGCAACCCGCGGTCGACCGTCGGAACCGTCACCGAGGTCTACGACTATCTCCGTCTGCTGTACGCGCGAATCGGCGAGCCGCACTGCCCGAACTGCGGCCGGAAGATCACGCCGCAAACGGCGGAGCAGATCGTGGAGCAGATCCTCGCCCTGTCGGAAGGGACGCGCATCCAAATCCTCGCGCCGATGGTGCGCGGCCGCAAAGGCGAGTATCAGAAGCTGTTCGAGCAGGCGATCAAAGATGGCTACGCGCGCGTGCGCGTCGACGGCGTCATCCGCGAGCTGCGCGAGAAGATCGACCTCGATAAGAAGCGCAAGCACACGGTCGAAGTCGTCGTCGATCGCCTCGTCATCAAGCCGGACCTGCGCAAGCGCCTCACCGATTCGGTTGAAACGGCGCTGCGTCTCACGCAAGGCACGGTCACGGTTCTCATCGACCGCGGCTCCGCCAAGACCGGCTCAAAGAATGTAGTAGGCCGAGCGAAGCTCGGCGACGAGGAGCTGAACTTCTCGGAGAAGTTCGCCTGTCTGCACTGCGGCCTGTCGTTCGACGAGCTTGCGCCGCGCATGTTCTCGTTCAACTCGCCGTACGGTGCGTGCCCTGAGTGCACCGGGCTGGGCGTCAAGATCGAGATCGACCCGCGCCTCGTCATACCCGACCGCAACAAGTCGTTCAACGAAGGCGCGGTCGTGCCGTGGACCAAGGGCCTGTCGTGGGGCATGAACTCGTTCTACATGCAGCAGATCGAGGCGCTCCTCAAGGAAGACGGTTTCGATCTCGACACGCCGATCAAGAAGATCCCGAAAGATCTTCTCGATCTCGTGCTCTACGGGTTCGACGAAGACGACGAGAAGCGGTCGTTCACGTACCGGACGAAGTCGGGTAAGAAGTGGCACTACGAGGCGAACTATCGCGGCATCATCCCGGGATTGCAAAAGCGATTCGACGAGACGTCGTCCGAGTGGGTGAAGGAAGAGCTCGAAAAGCTCATGACCTCGGTGCGATGCCCCGCGTGTAAAGGCGCTCGGCTCAAACCCGAATCGCTCGCGGTCACGGTCGGCGGTCTGTCGATCGCGAAACTCACCGGACTGCCGGTCGACCGCGCCCTCGAATTCGTCAACGCGATGACGCTGAGCGCGCGCGAGGAACAGATCGCTCGCCAGATCGTCAAGGAATTGAAGGCGCGGCTCGGCTTCCTCGTCAACGTCGGGCTCGAGTATCTGACGCTCGACCGCAGCGCGACGACGCTTTCGGGCGGCGAGGCGCAGCGCATCAGGCTCGCGACGCAGATCGGCTCGTCGCTCGTCGGCGTGCTGTACGTGCTCGACGAACCGTCGATCGGTCTGCACCAGCGTGACAACGCGCGGCTGCTCGCGACCCTCAAGACGTTGCGCGACCTCGGCAACACGCTCATCGTCGTCGAGCATGACGAAGACACGATGCGCGAGGCCGACTTCATCGTCGACATCGGACCGCGCGCAGGCAAGGACGGCGGCAGGGTCATCGCGGCCGGCTCGATCGCCGACATCATCGCGAATCCGGAATCGCTCACCGGCAGGTTCCTCAAGGGTGACGACATCATCCCGATCCCGAAGCGCCGCCGGACGCCGAAGGGCTCTATCACGGTGAAGAACGCGCGAGCGAACAATCTCCGCGGGATCGACGTGACGTTTCCGCTCGGCGTCCTCTGTTCGGTGACGGGCGTCTCCGGCTCGGGCAAGTCGACGCTCGTCGAGATGGTGCTCCATCGCGCGCTCGCGCATCATCTCCACGGCCAGCCGGCGGACGACACGTACGGGCGCGTCGTCGGGCTCGATCAGCTCGACAAAGCGATCGTGATCGACCAATCGCCGATCGGCCGGACGCCGCGCAGCAACCCGGCGACCTACACGGGCGCGTTCGATCCGATCCGCGAGCTGTTCTCCATGACGCCCGACGCGCGCGTGCGCGGCTATCAGCCGGGCCGGTTCTCGTTCAACGTCAAAGGCGGACGATGCGAGTCGTGCTCGGGCGACGGCATTATCAAGATCGAGATGCACTTCTTGCCGGACGTCTACGTCCCGTGCGAGTCGTGCAAAGGCAAGCGCTACAACCAGCAGACGCTCGAGGTGAAGTACAAGGGCAAGTCGATCGCCGACGTGCTCGAGATGCGCGTCGACGAAGCGGCGGAGTTCTTCGCCAACGTGGCTCGGGTCCACAACAAGCTGCAGACGATCTGCGACGTCGGTCTCGGCTACATCCAGATGGGGCAACCCGCGACGACCCTTTCGGGCGGCGAAGCGCAACGCGTCAAGCTCGCGACGGAACTGTCGAGACGGAGCACCGGGCGCACGTTCTACATCCTCGACGAACCGACGACGGGTCTTCACTTCGCCGATATCGCGCAGCTGCTCGGCGTGCTCGAGCGTTTGGTCGACGCCGGCAACACGGTGCTCGTCATCGAGCACAACCTCGACGTCATCAAGACGTCCGACTTCGTCATCGACCTCGGTCCCGAGGGCGGCGACAAGGGCGGCACGATCGTCGCGACCGGCACGCCTGAAGAGGTCGCCGAGGTTCCGGAATCATACACCGGGCGTTACCTCCGCCGCGTCCTCGCCGACCCGCGCGCGCACATCGCGATCTCGAGCGAGCACAGCGCCGTCGCCGACTTCGAACGCGTCAACCTCGAACTGCTTCGCACGCTCGAGAGCACGAAGTCGCGGTAGTGACGCAGTGCATCGGCTAGGCCGGGTTCATATGGACCGCGATTCGGTACAAACCGGCGCTGAAGTAAATCCGCCGCGTCTTCCGCCGATGAGAAAGTACGAGGACTTATAATGGCTGACGCTGCGACTCATCCGCAGAGCAGAGACGACCTGCCCGCTGCGCTCTCCTACCCGGTGTCGATCAACATCCGCAACTCCGATCTCGGCATCGACGAAAGCGGACATGCGTCACGTTTGAGCGAGACCGCGATGCTCGCGACGATCCGCTCGACGGTCAATCCGGGCACCGTGTTCTTCACCGCCATCGACATGAAGGCGCTCAACGCGACCGCGCGGGGGCTCATCCGCGTCGTTTCGCAGCGTCCGCTCGAGGACGGCATCGGCGTCGAGACGCTTTTCGATTTCATCGAGCTGAGCGACGACGCCAAGCAGAAGATCCAGCGTCTCCTCACCGGCGGGCCCGCGGCAGCGACAATCGCTCCGCCGAGCGGCCGTAATTTCGCCACCGATCAGCTCGCGGTTCAACCGGTCTACCAGCGCGGCGATCTCGGACGCATGGACGTCGGGGTGTCGACGACCGAGCGCACGTACTTCGAGCCCGCTCCGCTGCGGCAGCAAGCGCACGCGACGCGCAGCACGAAATTTTGGAACTCGCTCGGCGTCACCGCGTATGTCGCCGCGTTCCTCGTCGTCGTCGCGTTCTTCCCCGCCGGCCGCAAACTCGAGCTGACGGTGTGGAACACGATCGCCTGGAGCCTTTCGCGCACGTGGTACTGGGCGAACCACGTCGGCGACGTCAAGCTCTACAACAACAGCTAGGTTTCCGGGCCTCATTCGGGAAACATACCGCTGCTATGAGCAATGGTGCTGATTCCCGTTCCTCGCATCCCGGTGCCGAACGCCGGGCGCACGATCGCGTCGCGCGGTCGATGCCCGTCCATCTGCACAAGGGCCAAGAAGATAAGCGCTTCGATGCGAAGATCGTCAACATCAGCGCCGGCGGGATGCTCATCGAGACGGAGATGCCGCTCTCGCAAAACGATTTGCTCACGATCGATCTCGATCTGGCGGGCGAGAAGGAGCCGATCTACGTCTACGGCACCGTCATCCGAAACGACGCACGCGGCACGGGTGTGTCGTTCGTCCGCGTCAGCGAGATCACGTCCGACCTCATCAACTATCTGATCCGCAAAACCCCGACCGCCTAACACCACGATTGAGGATGTAGCGGTCGAGCTTTAGCTCGACCGGCCGAGCGAAGCTCGGCTTTGCGCCCGCAAAGGTCGCCCTACCCTACCATAGAACCCGACTCGCGATGACCGCCCAGTCCGTTGACGCGAAGCGCGCGGCTCAGTTGCGCGACCTCCTCAACCGCTATTCGCACGAGTACTACATCCTCGACGCGCCCTCGGTCGATGACGCGGAATACGACCGCTTGCTCCGGGAGCTGCAGGCGCTTGAGGCCAACCATCCCGAGCTGCAGACGCCGGATAGTCCGACGACGCGCGTCGGCACGGCGCCGTCATCCGCCTTCACACCGTACAAGCACAACATACCGATGCTCTCGCTCGGTAATGCGTTTGGCGCAGACGAGTTGCGAGCGTGGAACGAACGCGTTCTCAAGGCCTCGAAGGGCGATCGCGTCGCATACGTCGCCGAGCTCAAGATCGACGGACTCGCCATCTCGCTGCGCTATGAAAACGGTGCGTTCGTGTCCGGCGCGACACGCGGCGACGGGTCCGTCGGCGAGAACGTCTCGTCCAACCTGCGCACGATCCGCTCCATCCCGCTTCGGCTCGCGGGCAAAGCGCCGCGCGTGCTCGAGGTGCGGGGCGAGGTCTACATGCGCCGCACCGACTTCGATGCGATGAACGAGAAGCGAGCTGCCGCCGGCGAGCCGCCCTTCGTCAATCCGCGTAACGCGGCCGCCGGCGCTGTGCGGCAGCTCGATCCGCGCATAACCGCTACCCGGCCGCTGAGGTTTTACGCATACGCGCTCGGCGATGCCGAGCCGCCGCTGCGCGCGAAGACCCAGGCCGAGTTGCTCGACGAGCTGCATGATTTCGGCCTGCCGGTCAACACGCGCCGCAAACGTTTCGTCGACTTCGACGAGCTCGTCGCCTATTGCGAGAAGTGGGAGCACGAGCGCGCGACGCTCGATTTCGGCATCGACGGGATCGTCGTCAAGATCGACTCGCTCGAACAGCAGCGAAAGCTCGGTTTTGTCGGCAAGGATCCACGCTGGGCTATCGCGTTCAAGTATCCGCCCGAAGAGGCGCGGACGAAGCTGCTCTCGATCGAGGTGAACGTCGGCCGCACCGGCAGCGTCAATCCGTACGCCGTGCTCGAGCCGGTCCACGTCGGCGGCGTCACCGTGACCACGGCGACGCTCCACAACGAGGACTACATCCACCAAAAGGATATCCGCCCGGGCGACATCGTCATCGTGCGACGCGCGGGCGAGGTCATCCCCGAGATCGTCGGACCCGTCGTCAGCGAGCGAGAAGGCAAACGCCTGCGCGAGTGGCACATGCCCGAGCGCTGCCCCGTGTGCGGCTCCGCGATCCACCGTGCAGAAGGCGAAGCGATGGCGTACTGCACGAACGCGGCGTGCCCCGCACAGATAAAGGAAGGATTGCGACACTTCGCGTCGCGCGGTGCGATGGATATCGAGGGCTTAGGCGACAAGCTCTGCGAGGCGGTCGTCGACGCGGGTTACGTCCGCGACGTCGCCGACGTGTATGCCCTCGATGAGGCGCGCCTCTTGAAGCTGCCTCGGATGGGCGAGAAGATGGCCTCGAATCTGCTCGCCAATATCGAGCAGAGCAAGAAGCGGCCGTTCTGGCGATTGCTCTATGCGATCGGCATCCGCTTCGTCGGCGCGCAGACGGCGCAGCTATTGGCCGACGAATTCGGCGACGTCGATTCGCTCGAAAAAGTCGACGCGGTAAGGCTGCAGACCGTCGAGCAGATCGGCCCCGTTCTCGCCGACAGCATCGCGACGTACTTCCAGCAGCCGCAGAACCGTAAGGTCATCGAGAAGCTGAGAAAAGCGGGCGTGACGATGCGCGGCGAGCCGGCATCGCGGCGTTCGAAGACCGGCGGCAAGGTCGCGGGCAAGACGTTCGTCCTCACCGGAACGCTGGCCAACCTCACGCGCGAAGATGCGAGCGCGATGATCGTCGCGGCCGGCGGCAAAGTGTCGGGCTCGGTGAGCAAGAAGACCGACTACGTCGTCGCCGGCGAATCGGCCGGGAGCAAGCTGTCGAAGGCGGAATCGCTCGGCGTGAAGATCATCGACGAAGACAAGTTACGCGCGCTGTTGTCCTGAGTTAAATGTGGTATGCCGAGCGAAGCTCGGCTCTTGAGTGAAAGGCTCGCCTTGCCGCTTCCAAAGCTCATCGCGATCGATCTCGACGGGACCGTGCTCAACTCGATGGGCAAGATCTCGCAGCGGACGAAAGCGGCCATCAATGAGGTCCGCGACCGCGGTATTCGAGTCGTCATCGTCACGTATCGGGCCTATCGGTCGGCGAAGCCGCACGCGGCCGAGCTCGGCTTGCATGTGCCGCTCATCTGCGTCAACGGCGCGCTCGTGAAAGACGCGAGCGACGATTCGGTGCTAGAGGAATTCTCGCTGGATCGCGACGCCGCTAGGGAGGCTGTCGACTACGGGCTCGCGCACGGCTACGACACCTGCTTATACATAGGCGAGCACTACGTCGCAACAGCCGACATCGTCAGCAAGTACGGCGGCGGCTGGGAGAAGCATCAGTGGCTCACGACGCCGGATCTGCGCAAGGCGCTCGAGCATCCGACGCTCATGGTGCGCTACTTCGGCGACAACCGCTTCGAGCAAGCGCGGCTCGACCTACGCCATCTCGATCTCGAAGAAGTCGACGATATGATCGACGACGTCTTCGAGCTGACGTTCATGCACAAAGGCATGTCGAAGCATTTCGCGCTCGAGCGCTTCGCCGCCGACCTCGGCATCGCGCGCGAAGACGTCATGGCGATCGGCGACGGTGCACTCGACGCAGGCATGGTCGGCTGGGCCGGCTGGGGCGTCGCGATGGCGAATGGTGCGCAAGTGACGCGCGACGTCGCGAACGAGGTGACGCTTTCGAACGACGACGACGGCGTCGCGGTCGTCCTCGAACGCCTGCTCAAAAGCGCATACGAAGATTTGTAGCGGTCGAGCTTTAGCTCGACCGCAGACGACCTTGAAGTTGAAAGACCGCGGCGGTCGACCGTAAAGGTCGACCGCTCCCAAGACATCAGGGCTACACGACGCGGGTCAGGTAGCCGTCGTCTTCCTCTTCCTGCTCGTCGTGCCAGTGGAGCGCGTCTTGGAGCGCGGCAGAGATGTCGCCCGCGGCGATCGAGTGCTTCTTCTGATCGTGCAGATACGCTGCGGTGATGCCGTGCCAGTACGCTGCGATCGCGGCGGCTTGTCGCGACGAACAGCCGGCGCCGAGCATCGCGCCGATCATGCCGGAGAGGACGTCGCCGGATCCGGCGGTCGCGAGCAGCTCGTTGCCGGTGAGGTTGACGTACGTCGCCTCTTTCGTCGCGACGATCGATCGCGGACCCTTGAGGAGCAGCGTCGCGTCGAGCGCTGACGCGAAGTCGTCGGCCGCCTTGATGCGATTCGATATCGCGGTATCCGCCTTTTCGCCGAGCAGTCGCGCGAACTCACCGTCGTGCGGCGTCAGCACCGCCTTCTTGCCGGACACGACGTCGGTATGACCCGCAAGCGCGAAGAGCGCATCGGCATCGACGACGAGTGGGCGCGCCGTCTCCCTGACGAAGCCGCGGACGATCGCCTGCGTCTTCTCTTCGCGACCGAGCCCAGGTCCGATGACGACCGCGCCCGAGTGGCGCGTCAGCTCGAGCAAGAAATCGACGATAGTCGAGGCATCGCCGTCGGGCCAAGGCGTGACGACCTGTTCGACGAGATGATGGCTGATCGCCGATGACGCGTCGTGCGGGCACGCGACGGTGACGTATCCGGCACCCGTTCGCTGTGCGGCGACGGCGCAGAGCACGGGAGCGCCGACGTATTGCCGGCTGCCGCCGATGATGACGATGTCGCCCGCGGTCCGTTTGTTCGCCTGAGGGCTGCGGTGCGGCAACCAGTAGAAGAACTGCTGTTTCGTCATCACATGATAGCGCGCGCCGACCTCCGCGAGGATCGAGGGCGGGATGCCGATGTGCGCGACCCAGAGCTCGCCGACGTATGACGCGGCCGGATACAAGAGCATGCCGACTTTCGGTGCAGCCATCGTGACCGTCGCCGTCGCGGTGACCGCCGGCCCCGCGACCATGCCGGTGCTCGGATCGATGCCGGTCGGTACGTCGACGGCGATGACGTCGCGATCCGCGATATTGATCTCGTTGACCCAGGTGCGGTACTGATCCCGGAGCGGGCCTGAAGACCCGGTGCCGAGCAATCCGTCGATGATGAGCGCGGCGGCGCGCAGCCCGGAGCGGAAGAATTCCGGCGACTGCTCGCGCAGGAACGAGATCGACGCGCCGAGACCTTCCATGATGTCGAGCTGCGCGCGGCATAGCTCGTCGCAGTCTTCGGCCTTGGCCGCCATGTAGATATCGGGCTCGAATCCGACCTGCATGAGGTAGCGCGCGGCGACGAGCGCATCGGCGCCGTTGTTTCCCGGGCCGGCGACGATCGCCACGCGGATCGGGTCGCCGTCGAGATCGTCGAGGAAATCGCGGGCGAGATCGGCGACTGCCCGACCGGCCGACTCCATGAGCAACAACGGCGGGATGCCGACATCCTCGACGGTGCGGAGATCGGCTTGGCGCATTTCCGAAGCCGTAAGCGCGTTCATCGAGCGGCCGCCTCGCCTGCGCCCGTCAGCGGCGACGACATGACGCCGCCGGCCGGGTCGTCGGCTTCTAAGATGACGATCGCGATGGCGTCGCTCCGGCTATGCGTGATCGTGAGGTGCATCCGGCGCACGCCTCTCGCGCTCATCAGCTGTTCCGCTCTGCCGGTCAACTCGATGAAAGGTCGGCCGCTGCGCTGATGGCGCACGCCGACGTGTCGCCACGGGATCGCATGGCCGAACGCTTTTCGCGTCGCCTCTTTCGCGGCATACGCGCCGGCGAGGCGCTCCGCAGGATAGCGATAGCGCTTCGCGTGTGCGACCTCAGCTTCGGTGAACACCTTGTGCGCGAAACGTTCGAGCTTGAGGTCGTCGAATTCGTAGCGATGCACTTCCGCGATGTCGACGCCGATCCCGATGATCATACGTTAATGCTCCCGGATGCGCGCTCGCTCTCACCGGAGGACTGGAGCGGAGCGCGTGGAGAATCGGAACCTCACGGTGGAAAAAATAAGTCTCGTCCCCATGAACGGCGTCGGCACCGATTTCTGCGAACGGCTCGCCCCATGCCTGGAGGAGAGATTTTTCCACAAGTTCGCAGTCGAAAAGCCGCTCACCCTCTCCCTTACCCAGGCGAACGCGACGCGCGGTCAGTTCTTCCTCAACACCGTCTTCAATCGCATGCTCGCCGCTTTCCCGCGGCAAGACGGTCTGCTGCTAGGCGTCATGGCCGGCGACCTCTACAAAGCGGCGCACAATTATATCTTCGGCGATGCGAGCGAATCGGATCGGGTCGCGGTCGTATCGACTTTCCGGCTTCGCCCCGAGCACAACAACGAGCCGCCGGATGACGGCTCGCTCTTCAACCGCACGCTCAAGGAATGCGTGCACGCGCTCGGCCACGCATTCGGCCTCAAGCACTGCTACAACACGCGCTGCGCCATGTATTTCAGCCATTCGGTCCACGACACGGACGGCAAGCTGACGTACTTCTGCGACTCGTGCGATAAGCGCGTGAGAGCAGCCAACCGCTGACGCGGACCTAGCGCCGCGCTCTAGAAAAGCCCCAAGCATAAGGACCCAAGGACGGACATCGGCCGTGCGCCGAAGTCGCGCGCCCTTATTTCGCTTTCTTGAGGGGGATATTTCCGATGAGTACTACTCCCAAGCGGGCCTTTTCGCGTTGGAGTATCGGCATCGCATGCGGCGTGCTAGCCGCCGCGGGCGCGATCGCGCTTAGCCCGGCGGTCGCCTCCAGAGCGCCAGGCGGTGACCTATCGATAACGTGCAACAACTCGACGGAGTGCGTGCTCCGCACGAACGCCGGCACCGGACTGGCCATCGAGGGCATCGGCACGCAAAACACCGGCATCGACGGTCAGACGACCGCATTCAACACGAGGTCGAGTTTCTTCGGCGTTCGGGGCAGCGATCTCGCGACACCGAATCCGAACGGCACGCCGTTCAACAATGCGGGCGTGCTCGGCGAGACGTCGACCGGGATCGGCGTCTGGGGCAAAGCCGGGCCGGGCACCGCGATGGTCGCGAACGCGAACGGCGGCGACGGACTCTTCGGCACGACGCAGAGCAACGTCACGGGCATAGCGTCGGCCGGCGTCTTCGGTGAAGACGTGGGCAACTCGTCGCAGGCATTCGGCGTTCTCGGCTTCTCCGGCACCGGCATCGGCATACAAGCCGATCAATTCGAGCGCGGCAGATTCCTCAACGCCGCATTCCTCGGCCTGACGTTCTCGTCAACCATCACGACGGAGTTCCCCGCGGCACCGCCTGGCGGCGTTTTCAACTCCGACATCGGCGAAGGCGTCGTCGCGGAAGCGCAAGGGCACACGGCTGAAGCGCTCGCCGCCGCGAATTTCGGCGGCGGTCCGCTCTTCAGAGCGTACGCGGCCAGCACGGAAAAGCTCGATCTCGACAATGCCGGCAACATGGTCATCGCCGGAACGCTGACGCAGAACGGCACACCGCACGATGCGATGCAGACGTCGAGCGGTAATCGCGTCGTCATGTACGGTCCGATGCAAGCGGTTGCGACCGTGGAAGACGTCGGCGAGGCGCAGCTGTCGGGCGGTCAGGCGTACGTCCACATCGACGCGCGCTTTGCGGGCACTATGGATCTGACGCGCTCGTACCTCGTCTTCCTGACGCCGCAGGGCGACACGCCCGGTCTCTACGTGACGCAGAAGAGCGCTGCGGGTTTCGTGGTCCGCGAGCACGGCGCACGATCGAACATCGTCTTCGACTATCGCATCGTCGCCGCGCCGTACGTATCGCAAGGCGCACGTCTCGCAAACGCCCCATCGATGCTGACGAACGCGTTCACTCGCAGCGTCACGACGCACAAACCGACCGTGCTACCGAACGGCACGATCGCCGTCCGCCACTAGCGGCGCACACTCGACCGCTCCTAAAGAACGAAAAAATGGGAGCGGTCGAGATCTATCTCGACCGCCGCGGTCTAACGGTGTTTAGCGATGCAGCTCTCGGAGCGCCCAGGCCACGGCGATCTGCGTCTTCGCGTCCGGAATCTCGTCGCGTTCGATCATCCGCTGCACGTCCACGACCGCGAATGTCTGGACGTGGAGTACCTCATCGGCCTCAGGCTGCGGTTCGCCCGCGGTCAATCCCTCGGCGACATATAGATGAAGGAGCTCGGAACAAAAACCTGGCGCCGAATAGAACGACCACAACTTGCGCAGAGATTTGCAGCGGTAACCCGTTTCTTCAAGCAGTTCGCGGCGTGCAGCGATGGCCGTGTCCTCGTCGCCGTCGAGCTTGCCGGCCGGAACCTCCCACAACTCACGTCCGATCGCGGGCCGGAACTGGCGCACCAAGACGATCGATGCCGGATCCGGCTGTGCGATGACGCAGACGCCGCCGTTGTGTTCCACGATCTCGACGTCGGAACGGTTTCCGTTCGGATAGATGACGTCGTCCACGCGCACGCCGATGATGCGCCCTTGGAAGATGCGGCGGGTACCCATGACCTGGACCAAGAAACACCTCTCGACCCACAAATCGCTTGAAACCCGTTAGATTGCACCAGCCCCGAGGATATCCATGCGCGAAGTCGTGATCGTCGCCGCGGCGCGAACGCCAATCGGCAAGTATGGCGGCGCGCTGCGCTCGGTACGCCCCGACGACATGTCGGCGCTCGTCTTACGTGCGCTCGTCGAGCGCGCCGCTATCGATCCATCCGACGTCGAAGACGTCATGTGGGGCTGCAGCAATCAGGCCGGCGAGGACAATCGAAACGTCGCGCGCATGGCCGTGCTCGCAGCCGATTTTCCGGAGACGGTACCTGGCACGACGCTCAATCGACTTTGCGGTTCCGGACTCCAGGCGATCAACAGCGCGGCGCAAGCGATCATCGCCGATTGCGGCGACGTCTTCATCGCAGGCGGCGTCGAGAGCATGACGCGCGCGCCGTACGTCATGCCGAAACCCGAAACCGAATTCGCGCGCGCGCCGCAGCTCTACGACACAACGCTCGGCGCCCGCATGTACAACCCGAAGCTCACGGCACGCGGCTATCCTCCGCTGTCGATGGGCGAGACCGCGGAGAACGTCGCAGATCGATACAAGATCTCGCGTCGCGAACAAGACGAGTTCGCGCTGGCGAGCCAACACAAGACGGGCGCGGCGCAGCGCGCCGGCGCATTCGACAGAGAGATCGTCGGCGTGCCGGTCTCGAACGGCAAGGCGAAAAAAGGTACGCCGCCTTCGATCGTCGCCGTCGACGAGCATCCGCGGCCCGATGCCACGCTCGAACAGCTCGCGTCGCTGAAGCCGGCGTTCCGCGAAGGCGGCAGCGTGACGGCCGGCAACTCGAGCGGCATCAACGACGGCGCTGCCGGCGTCGTCCTCATGTCGGCCGACGAGGCGAACCGTCGCGGACTCAAAGCGCTCGCGCGAATCACGACATCCGCGGTCGCGGGCGTCGACCCGAACTGCATGGGTCTCGGTCCGATACCGTCGACGCAGAAAGCCCTCTCGCGCGCGAACATGCGCATCGACGACATCGATCTCATCGAGTTGAACGAAGCGTTCGCGGCGCAAGCGCTCGCGTGCGCGCGCGAGCTCGAGATGCCGATGGATCGCGTCAACGTCAACGGCGGGGCGATCGCGCTCGGCCATCCGCTCGGCTGCAGCGGCGCCCGCATTCTCGTCACTTTGCTGCACGCGATGGACGCGCGCGACGCGAAGCGCGGACTCGCGACGATGTGCATCGGCGTCGGTCAGGGTATCGCAACGATCGTGGAAAGGAACTGACTCGCATGGCCGTCGCGCTCGAGCAGCAGACGTACGAGCTCTTCATCAACGGTGAGTCGGTGAAGCCTCAGTCCGGCAATTACACCGACATCGTCAACCCTTCGACGAACAAGCCGATCGCGCGGGTCGCCGCGGCCGGGATCCACGACGCCGACGCAGCGGTCGCATCGTCTCGAGCAGCGCTCGAAGGCAAGTGGGCGACGATGCCGCCGGCACGCCGCGCGCGCGTGCTCTTCAAGATCGCGAACATCCTCAGCGAGCGCATCGACGACATCGCCAAGACGGAGGTCTTGAACACCGGCAAGACGCTCGCCGGCGCGAAGGGCGAGATCAATCAGATCATCGAGCTGTTCGAGTTCTACGGCGGCGCGGTGACGAAGCTCATGGGCTCTACGATGCCGTCGCTTCCCGGCTACTTCAACTACACGCTCAAAGAGCCGGTCGGCGTCTGCGCACAGATCGTGCCGTGGAATTATCCTCTGCTCATGGCGGGCTGGAAGGTCGCGCCTGCGATCGCCGCCGGCAACGCCGTCATCCTCAAGCCTGCGTCGCCGACTCCTCTGACCGCGCTTATGCTCGGCCAGATCTGTCTGGAGGCCGGGTGCCTGCCGGGCGTCGTCAACGTGCTGCCGGGTCCGGGGGCGACGGTAGGCTCGTACCTCGCCGGACATCCGGGAGTCGATAAGATCGCGTTCACCGGTGAGACGAAGACCGGCGCGACGATCATGGAGATCGCGTCCGCAACGATCAAGCGCGTGACGCTCGAGCTCGGCGGCAAGTCGCCGAGCCTCGTCTTCGACGATGCCGACATCGATGCGGCCGTCGCCGGCGCCGTCTACGGCATCTTCCACAACGCCGGGCAGTCGTGCGACGCGCGCTCGCGCATCCTCGTCCACGAGAGCGTCAAGGACGCGTTCACGGCGAAGTTCGTCGAGAAGGCGAAGTCGCTGCGCGTCGGCGATCCGATGGACCCGAAGACGCAGATCGGCGCGATCATCTCGCGCAGCCAGTTGGAGAAGATCGAGGGCTACGTCGGGATCGGTTCGCAGGAGGGCGCAGTTGTCGCGTGCGGCGGCCAGCGGCCCGAGGGCGAGTTGAGCGCCGGCAACTTCCTGCTTCCGACAGTGCTCGACAAGGTCCGCAACGACATGCGCGTCGCGCAGGAAGAGATATTCGGTCCCGTCGCGGTGATCACGACCTTCAGGGATGAAGCCGAGGCGATCCGCATCGCGAACGACACGGTCTACGGTCTGGCGGCGTCCGTTTGGACGCAGAACGCCGGCCGCGCCCATCGCGTCGCGCATGCGATCAGAGCGGGCGGCGTCGCGATCAACACGCCGTTCTCGATCCATCCTGGAATGCCGTTCGGCGGCTACAAGCAGTCGGGATTCGGCCGCGAGCTCGCGTTGCAGACGCTCGATCTCTACACGGAGACGAAGGGCGTCGTCATGTACACCGGCACGAAGGCGGTCAACCCCCTCGGCGTCTGACCAGACCTGTGAAAAGGGAGCGGTCGAGATTTATCTCGACCGCCGCGGTCTTGCTACATCCAGTCGCAGCAGAAGATCTTCAAGGAGATAGCGAGGTAGCCGTCTGCGAAGAAGAGCAGTGACCAGATGACGCCGAGCACCCAGTTGATACGCGAGGCTCGCGGGAACGCGGATAGGACGACACAGTAGGTAACAGCCATCGCGGCCGGACCCCAGGCGTTCCAGAAAAGGATGAACGACAGAGGGTCTCCTGGTATGTGGAAGACCGTCGTCCATCCGATCGGCACGACAAGGCCCATCAGGATCGACCACAGCGTCGTCGAGATGAACGACCGACTCGCGACGACGCGGCTCGTACGGACGAAGGTGAACGTCGAGAGCATCACGCCGAACAGCCACGCGATCGCGACCCAGAAACGAACGCCCTCGACGCCATTGACCCAGATGAGCGGCAGCTCTACGGCGATGAAGATCGCCGTAAGTACGACATTGACGATCATGTACGGGAGCGGAGACCTTGGCGGTTTCACACGCCGACTATGTCGTTGACTATCCGGTCGCTCAGCCGCTCGATGACTTCCGCTTCATGCCGCGCCAACGAGATCGCTTCTTCGAGCGACGTCGAACCTTGCGGGCCCGCCGCGTTCGTGATCGTCAGGAAGAACTTGTCTGGCTGCGCGAAGAGCGGTTCGACGTGAACGTCGTGCTGCGCGCCGTCTTCCGAAGCGAACACGTAACGCAACCCCGCGAATGCACAGCGGCCGACAAGTTCGCTCCACGACGGTCGCGGCGGTGCATACGACTTCAGAACGCCGACAGGATCCAAACCCTCCATCGCCTGGATCGTCCCCGCGCCCTCCACCTTGATGCGAAACGGTGGTACGACGTGGAGGATGGGGACGATCTTGCGCAGGTCGTCATACATCCGGTCGACCGCTGCCGTGACCGAAGGCGTGTTCATCGCGGTCAGTTCGATTTTTGTCGGGTCGACGATCAAGACGCGGCCCTTTTGGGGCTCGGTGAACATCGCGCCGCCCGGGATCTGCGTCAGCGTCGGATAGTCGCGATGAAGCTCGCGCAGGAGCTCGCCCTGGATTGCCGCGTCGAGCGGCTGGCCCGGCGGGAAGCGATACAACCCAAATGCGAACTTGAGGAAGTTGAAAGGCCCGAGTCTGATGGCGCGAAGCCTCCATTGAGCGAAAGGATGTATCCGTCAGACGACTAGGTAGATGAAAGGAAGTTTCGACTCCTTGCCTCGCCGAGCACGTTTCCGGATGGCGGAGGGAAAAGCCGAATATCTATAAGAAGCGCAAACTCGCTTCACCCAGGGTCGTCTTTCGCTCGTGCGAGGTTCGATCGAACCGTCACGAGCGTCTGCTCCATCGGAGTCATCCATGACCGTTACCCCCTTTACCGACACGCCGATCAAAGTGCTCGAGTACGACGGCACGCCCGGCCCGGACGTCGACTCGCTCGGGTTGTCGAAGGACGAGTTCCTCAGCATCTATCGCTGGCTCGTTTACGCGCGCGCGGTCGACGACCGCGGCTACATCCTCGTCCGCCAAGGCCGCTCGGGCTTCTACGCGCAGATCGCCGGCCAAGAGGCGTCGCAGATCGGCAGCGCGCTGCCGCTCGAGCGTACCGACTATCTCTTCGGCGATCATCGATCGCAAGGCAGCATGCTCGTCAAGGGATTGCGCGCCGCCGAGTGGTTCGCACATCAGCTCGGCCGCATGCTCGACCCCTCCAAGGGCCGGCTCATGCCGCACGGACCGGGCCGCAAAGACCTACGTATCGTGCCGCCGTCGTCGACGGTCGGCAACCAGATCACCGAAGCCGTCGGCACCGCGATGGCGCAGAAGATCAAGAAGACCAAGGAGATGACGATCTGCTACTTCGGCGACGGAGCGACGAGCGAAGGCGACTTCCACGTCGGCATGAACTTCGCAGCCGTGTACGGCTCGCCGATCATCCTGTTCTGCCAGAACAACCAGTACGCGATCTCGGTTCGGCTCGACGAGCAGACGCATACGAAGACCATCGCCGAGAAAGCGAAGGCGTACGGGATGGAGGGCTATCTCGTCGACGGCAACGACGTGCTCGCCGTCTACGCGGTGACGAAGCACTGCGCCGACAAAGCGCGGCGCGGCGACGGCCCGAGCCTCATCGAGGCGTACACGTATCGCTACGGTCCGCACTCGTCGGCCGACGACGACACGCGCTACCGCCCGAAGGGTGAACTCGAGATGTGGCGCAACGAGCGCGATCCGATCACGCGCTTCCGCAGGTTCCTCGAAAAGCGCAAACTTTGGGATGACGCGAAGGAGCAGAAGCTCCAAGCCGAGTGCAAAGCGGAAGTCGCCGCGGCGCTCGAGGAAGCCGAGAAGAGCCCCGCGCCGGAGCCGATCACCGTGCTCGACGACGCATACGAGAAGTTGACGCCGCAACTCGAATGGGAGCGCAAAGAGCTCGCGGCCGAATTGGGGATCAACTGATGGCGACCGCACAAGCAGAGAAGAAACAGACGACGAGCACGATGGTGCAGGCCGTCCGGTCCGCGCTCATCGACGAGATGTCGCGCGACGAAGACGTCGTGCTTCTCGGCGAGGACATCGGCATCCGCGGCGGCGTCTTCCTCGTCACCGAAGGCTTGATCGATCAGTTCGGCAAGGACCGCGTCATCGACACCCCGCTCGCGGAGTTGGGCATCATCGGCGCGGCGGTCGGGATGTCGCTCTACGGCTTGAAGCCGGTCGCCGAGATCCAATTCATCGACTTCCTGTTCCCCGGTTTCGACATGCTCGTCTCGGAAGCGGCGAAGATGCGCTACCGCTCCGCCGGCGAGTTCGCCTGTCCGATGGTCGTGCGTTCGCCGTACGGCGGCGGCGTCCGCGGCGGCGGCTACCACTCGCAGTCGCCCGAGGCGTACTTCGTGTCGACGCCGGGCTTGAAAGTCGTCGCGCCGAGCAATCCGTACGATGCGAAGGGATTGCTCATCGCGTCGATCCGCGATCCGGATCCGGTCGTGTTCATGGAGCCGAAGAAGATCTATCGCGCGGTGAAGAACGAAGTGCCTGAAGGCGCGTACGAAGTGCCGCTCGGCAAAGCGGCGGTGACGCGCGAAGGCAAGCACGTCTCGTTGATCTCGTTCGGCGCGATGGTGCACGTCGGGCTCGAAGCAGCTGAGCTCGTGAAGAAAGACGGCGTCGAAGTCGAGGTCATCGACTTGCGGACGCTCCAACCGTACGACATGGATGCGATCGCGAAGACCGTCGCGAAGACTGGCCACGTCGTGCTGCTCCAAGAAGCGCCGACGATCGGCGGCTTCATGGGCGAGATCGCCGCGCACATCGCGGAACATCACATCGGCTACCTCGAGGGTCCGCTCGTGCGTGTCGGCGGCTGGGATACGCCCTTCCCGTATGCGCTCGAAAAGGCGTACATGCCGAACGCCGAGCGCGTCAAGCGCGCGATCCAAAAAACGCTGAACTATTGAGTGTGGTATTCCGAGCGCAGCTCGGAGATGATGTAGCGGTCGAGCCTTAGCTCGACCGGCCGGATGTAGTAGGCCGAGCGCAGCTCGGCGATGGAGACCGCGACATGCCCGTCGAACTCGAGATGCCCGAACTCGCCGAATCCGTCATCGAAGGCGAGATCGTCAAGTGGCTCGTCAAAGAGGGCGACCACGTCGCGATGGACCAGCTCATCGTCGAAGTGATGACCGACAAGGTGACGGTCGAAGTCCCGTCGCCGTTCGAAGGCGTGCTCCTCAAGCAAGTCGCCAAGGAAGGCGAGGTCGTCGCGATCGGCAAGCCGATCGCGATCTTCGGCAAGGAAGGAGAGACGTTGCCGGCCGGGGGCGAGAGCGTGCCGATGGAGCACGTCACGCCCGGCAAGGTCGTCTCCGAAGGCGAGGCTGCGTCTTCGCCGGCATCGTCGCCATCGAAACCCGGGCCGAACGGTCACGCCGCCGTCGATGGAGGCTCGAGCGCAGCTACGCCGTCCGCTCCGACGGCAGCTGCCGCAGAGAGCGCGACGCTTAGCGCATTCGGTAAGCCGATGGCCGCACCGGCCGTACGCAAACTCGCGCGCGAACTCGGCGTGGATCTCAACAACGTTCGCGGCTCAGGAGATGGTGGCCGCATCCGCGGTGAGGACGTGAAGCGAGTCGCGGCGTCGCTTACCGGTGCGACGACAGCTGCATCGCGGCCGGCAGCGGCCGCCCCTCAGGTCTCTACAGAGTCCGGCGGAACGGAGCGCGTTCCGCTTCGCGGGCTGCGTCGTGCGATCGCGGACCGCATGACCCAGAGCAAACACACGGCCGTGCATACGCTCCACGTGGACGAGGCCGACCTCACGGAGCTCGTCGCGTTGCGCGCCGGAGCGAAAGAGATCGCCGCGCAGCGCGGCGTCAAGCTCACGTACTTGCCGTTCTTCGTCCGTGCGGTCTGCTACGCGCTGAAGAAGTATCCATACATGAACGCGTCGCTCGACGACGCGGCGCACGAGATCGTCCTCAAGAAGGACTACAACATCGGCATCGCGGCGAACACCGACAACGGTCTCGTCGTCCCGGTCGTCCATCATGCCGATCGGCTGACGATATTCGAACTCGCGAACGTTATTAACGCGCTGGCAGACAAGGCGCGCGCCGGCAAGCTCGCACACGACGACATCGCCGGCGGCACGTTCACGATCACGAATGTCGGCTCGGTCGGCGGCTTGTTCACGTTCCCGGTCATCAACTATCCGGAAGTCGGCATCCTCGGCACGCACGGCATCCAGGAACGCCCGGTCGTCCGCAACGGCCAGATCGTCATCCGTCACATGATGTACTTATCGATCTCTTTCGACCACCGCGTCGTCGACGGCGCGCTCGCGGCGCGTTTCGTCCGCGAAGTCGCGGACTATCTCGCCAGCCCCGCGCTGATGCTGATGGAGGGGAACTAGAGCGTGGCGACACGGTACGACGCGATCGTCATCGGCGGCGGCCCCGGCGGCTACTCGGCCGCGATCCGGCTCGGCCAGCTCGGCAAGAAAGTGCTATGCGTCGAGAGCTACCGCCTCGGCGGCGTGTGTCTCAACGTCGGCTGCATGCCGAGCAAGGCGCTGCTCCACGTCGGCGAGGTCATCACCGCCGCGCGCGACGTCAAGGAGATGGGCATCACCTTCGGCGAGCCGAAAGTCGACCTCCCGACACTGAACAAGTGGAAGTCGAAGATGATCGACGACCTCGTCGGCGGCATCGGCACGCTCTTCAAAGCGAACAAGGTCGAAGCGATGTTCGGCGTCGCGACCATCGTCGACAAGAACACCGTCCGCGTCAAGAAGAACGACGGCGGCGACGAGACGTTGAATGCCGACAACCTCGTCATTGCGACCGGATCGGAACCGGTGGCGCTTCCCGGCTTCGAGCGAAACGGCAAGACCGTGCTCAATTCCGACGACGCGATCGCGATGGCGGAAGTGCCGCGCAGCATCGTCATCCTCGGCGCCGGTGTCATCGGCCTCGAGTTCGCGACGATCTATCGCCGGCTCGGCGCCGAAGTCACCGTCGTCGAGATGCTCGACCGCGCCTTGGGCGATACGGATCTCGAGACCTCGACGCTCTTGCTGCGCATCCTCAAGAAACAAGGCATCAACATCCACCTCAAGACGAAGTGCGCGAGCGTCGACGTGCGATCGAATGGGATCGTCGCGAAGCTGCAAGGCGAAGTGAACGTCATGCAGGAGGCCGAGAAGATGCTCGTCGCCGTCGGCCGGCGGCCGCGGACACCGCAGGGCGCCGACAAGCTCGGCCTCGCGATCGATCGCGGTTTCATCAAGGTCGACGAGCTGCGGCGGACCGCCTTGCCAAGCGTCTACGCGGTCGGTGATTGCACCGGCGCGCCGCTCCTCGCGCACAAAGCGATGAAGGAAGGCGTCATCGCGGCCGAGGTCATCGCGGGCATGAAGTCCGCTTACGATCCGATGGCGATGCCGAACTGCGTCTACACGGATCCCGAAGTCGCGACGGTCGGCCTTTCGGAAGAGCAAGCGAAGGCGGCCGGCTACGAGATCAGCATCGGCAAGTTCCGCTTAGCTGCGCTCGGCCGAGCGCGCACGGTCGGCATCACCGAAGGTATGGTCAAGGTCATCGGCGACAAGAAGACGGACCTCGTGCTCGGCGTTCACATCGTATCGCCGATGGCCGAGGCGATGATCGCCGAAGCGGTCATCGCGATCGAGATGGGCGCTACCGTCGAGGATATCGGCCTGTCCGTGCACCCGCATCCGACGTTCTCCGAGTCTATCATGGAAGCGTCGGAACTCTTGCACGGCCGAGCTATCCATATGGTCAACACCCCACCCAAGTAAGCGATGTAGTAGGCCGAGCGAAGCTCGGCGAAATGTAGTATGCCGAGCGAAGCTCGGCGAATAGAGCCAAGCATGGACGCCATCCTCGAAGATCTCGGACGCATCAGATACGGGCCGGCGCTCGACATCCAACGCCGCGCGCACGGCGAGCGCGTGCGCGACGAACGACCCGACACGTTCTTCTTCTGCGAACACGAGCCGGTCATCACGATGGGCAAGTCGGGCAAGAATCAGAACCTGCTCGTGTCGCGCGATGAGCTCGCGCGCCGCGGCGTCGACTACTTCGAAGTCGAACGCGGCGGAGATCTGACGTATCACGGCCCCGGCCAGCTCGTCGGGTACCCGATCTTCAAACTCGGTCGCTTGCGCGAGGTGCAAGGTTTCGTGCGCAAGATGGAGGCGGCCATCATCGAGGCGATCGGCGCGTTCGGGGTCGTCGGCGAGCAGCGCAAAGATCACGCGGGCGTCTTCGTTCGCGGCGCGAAGATCGCGTCGATCGGCGCGGCGGTGCGGTCGGGCGTCACGCTTCATGGATTCGCGCTCGAAGTCTGCACCGATCTCGGTTACTACCGGCTCATCAATCCGTGCGGCATGCCCGACGTCGAAACGACGTCGGTGACGCGCGAGGCCGGTCGGGAAATATCTCTCGAGGATATCAAGCCGCACATGCGCATAGCGCTCGAAAAAGCCTACTCGGTGACGTTCGTCGAACAGGTGGCGTCGTGATCGCACGCAAGCCGGAATGGCTCAAAGTCAAACTGCCGACCGGCGAGAATTACAACAACTTGCTGTCGATCGTGCGCGAGCGTAAGCTCCACACGGTCTGCCAGGAAGCGATGTGCCCGAACATCGCCGAGTGCTGGGGCGTCGGCACCGCGACGTTCATGATCCTGGGCGACACGTGCACGCGCGGCTGCCGCTTCTGCAACGTCAAGACCGGCCATCCAAACGCGATCGATCCGCTCGAGGCGTTCAAGCTCGCCAAGAGCGTCGAAGAGCTGAAGCTCAACTATTGCGTCATCACGTGCGTCGACCGCGACGACTTGCCCGACGGCGGTGCGCAGCAGATGGCCGAAGCGATCCGCGCGATCAAGGCCCGCACGCCGCATGTCAAGGTCGAAGTGCTGACGTCTGATTATCGCGGCGATCTTTCGGCGGTTCAGACCGTGCTCGACGCCGACCCCGACGTCTACGCGCACAATATCGAGACGACGCGGACGTTGACGCCACGAGTGCGTGACCGTCGTTGCGGCTACGATCAGACGCTCTCGGTGCTCGCCTATGCGAAACAGCGGCGGCCCGAGAAGTACACGAAGTCGAGCATCATGCTCGGCCTCGGCGAGACGGACGAAGACGTCTTGCAGGCCGCGCACGATCTCCGCGCAGCCGGCGTCGATATCATCACCTTCGGCCAATATCTGCAGCCGACGAAGCGGCATCTCGCGGTCGTCCAATTTGTGACGCCGGAGAAGTTCGCGTGGTTCGCCGCGCAAGTGAAACCGATGGGCTTCCATCAGGTCGTCTCGGGCCCGCTCGTCCGCTCCTCATATCACGCAGAGCAAGCCTTCACGACGATGATGTAGATGATGTAAATGTGGTATGCCGAGCGAAGCTCGGCCCTCTACATCGGCCGTCTACGCCACGCGGGTTGCGAAGGTCGCCAAAGCCAAGAACTCTAATCTAAGCGAGAATCTCCAACCGCGTCATGTGACGCGGTCGACCTTCGTTTAAGCGGAGCGATCATCGATGTTGCGTACGGTTGTCGTCGTCGGGTTGTCCGCTCTTGTCATTGGGCTGACCTTGCCCAATATGTTCGTCGCACGCGACATGAACCAGATACCGTTCAGCGTCGACTTCCACTACGACGTCATTTCGTTGACGCCAGATTCGATCGCAACGCAAGCAGGCCTTCGGGTCGGCGATCACATCGAGCCGCCGACGACCGACATCCTAGCGCGCATGGCAATGCAGACCTGGTATTTGTATCGTCCGGGCAGCTCGACGAAGTTCATCGTCGACCGCGCGGGCAGCAGCATCCCGATCGTGCTTCGATATCCCGCCGCGCAAGCGACCGGCGTTGAAGCGGTTTCGATCGTGAAGCGTTCCACCGCGACCATCTTCATCGTCGTGGCCGCGATTCTGTTGCTGCTGCGGCCGAGTCTTATGACGTGGGGCTTCTGGCTCTATGCCATCGGAAGCACGAACGGTGGATCCGCGGTCTTGGAGTTCGTCGGCACGACACCGATAGTCATCGCCAACACGGCGCTCGTGACGATTTGTTACAACATCCTCGCGCCGCTCGGCCTGTTGATCTTCGCGACGAACTTCCCATCGCGTTCCTCGAGCGGTTGGAGGTATCGGATCGAAAAGCTCATCCCGATATTCAGCATCCTTCTCGCATTGCCATCGGTGTCGTACGTTCTCTTCTTGCTTGGCATCGTACAGCCATCGGCAACGTTTGCGGTCATGAATGTCGTGACTGAAGGCGTCGGGTTGATCGCGCTCGCGACACTCGCTGCAGGTTTCGTCCTATCAGGTCCAGAGCAGCGCCAGAGACTACGCTGGGTCGTCGCTGGTTTCGCGATCTTCTATGCCGCGTACGCGTACCAGGAGTTAAGCCAGTTTCTGCCTGGTCAAGGTTGGCCTTCGCAGTGGACGAACGCCGGCGACCCGTCGGACATCTTGAACGGCCTCGTCGTCTTCATTCCGATCAGCGTCGCATACGCGGTCTTCAAGCATCACGTGCTCGATCTCAACTTCGTCATCGGACGCGGCCTCGTCTACGGCATCCTCACGTCGCTCGCGGTCGCTGTCTTCGCGATCATCGAATGGTTCATCGGCGGTGTCCTCGCACAGACGCGTCTCGCCGCCGCAGGCGAGGTGGTCGCTGCCGTCGCGATCGGCTTTTGGTTGAATCGCTTACATGGGCGCGTCGACCGGCTCGTCGACTCCGTCATCTTCCGCAAACGCCACCTCGCAGAACAGCGTTTAGCTCGTGTCGCCTCCGGGCTCCAGCACAGCGAGTCGTATTCGACGATCGCGCAGATCGTCGTCGAGGAGCCGATGGACGCGCTCGGCTTCAGATCGGCCGCGTTCTATCGTCGCGTGGACAACGGCGACTTCGCCCGCGACGCTGCGGAGGGCGTCGACAAGTCGAACACGCCGATAGGCGCGCACGACCCGCTTCTCGTTCACCTCAATGGAGAGCGTGGTCCGGTCATGCTCGATCAGATCGGCTGGAACGTCCCTGGCCTGCCTATTGGCGAAAACACCCCGATCGTCGCTCTGCCAGTCTTCAACCGTCACCAGCTGCGAGCGATTGCTTTGTACGGGCCTCACGAAACGGGCGAGGCGATCGATCCGGACGAGATGCGCTCGTTGGCCGCGCTGTGCTCGGCCGCCGGTGCGGCGCTCGATCACACAGCGGCGGCCGAGTTGTCGCAGCGCCTTGAGGAATATCGTCAGACCGTCAATGCCCTCAGAGCGGATTTGCAAACGCTCCGAAGCGCCGCCGCTATTTGACGAACCGCTCTCTCTTCACTCTCATAGCAAGGCCGCGGCGGTCGACCGTAAAGTTCGACCGCTCCCCTTTCACTTTAATAGCAAGATCGCGGCGGTCGAGATAAATCTCCGCTCCCCATTTTGAGAATTGCTAGGAAAGCACGTCGACGTCGCCGAGCATCACCGGGACGCGGCCGCGCGATGTCTTGAGCACGAGCGAACCGTCGGGAGCGACGTCGAGCACTTCGCCTTCGTGTAGCGTCGCCCCATCGAGCGCTTTCACCACGACGTATTGACCGACCAGACCTGAGCGCGCTCTCCATTCCCCGATCACAGCGCTCGGCTGCTCCACGAGCGCATCGAACGATTCCTCATATGCACGCAGCGCGGCGACGAGAAGCGCGGTGCGATCGATCGCCGCTCCGGCGACATCTGATAACCAGGCCGCGCTCGACGCGATCGATTCGGGTACGGACGACGGCCGGTTGACGTTGAGCCCGACGCCGACCACGATGCGCGTGCTCAAACCCTCGGAACGTCCCTCGCACAAGATGCCGGCGCACTTGCGTCCGCCGAGCAGCAGATCGTTCGGCCACTTCATATCCGATGTGATGCCGCACACACTCGCAACGGCACGAGCGATCGCGAGCGATGACCAAAAACCGACCGCAGGCAACGATGTCGCGCTCATATCACTGGGAAGTATCGTCGAGAATAGCAGTCCCGAAGCGATCGGCGACGTCCAGCGACGCGCCGAACGACCTCGCCCCATGTCCTGCGACTCCGTAACAAATGATATGCCACCGGCGTCTAAGTCGTGCAGGACATCGAGTGCGCGAGATTGCGTCGAGTCCGTGCCGACCGAGTACCGCACGATGCCGAAGCGCGGCAGGTCGCGGATCCCCGACTCAAGAGCATCCTCGTCGATCAGCGAGGGCGGAAAGGACCGGAGGTCAGACATCTACGTGCTACATCTCGAACGGCAAAATGGGAAGGCGGAGGCTACTAACTTGTCACGGAAAGTGACGATCAAAGAACTTGCGGCGACGCTCGGCGTGTCCGTGCCGACGCTTCGCAAGTACGGCGAATGCGGCCTGTTGGGCGTCGACGAGGTGTCCGGACGGACAAACCTCTTCGATGAAGCAGCAGCGCTCCACCGTGTCGCCGAGATCAACCGACTGAAGAGCAAAGGCTATTCGCTCTCGCTCATCCGCGAGAAGCTCGAGCAGCCGAACGGCCACAGCCGCCTCAACCTCGGCCTCGAAGATGAGACTTTCAGCCACGGACGGCACGTACTCCTCATCGTCAAAGACATGGAAGAGTACGTCGGCTTCGCGCGATCCTTCGTCGACAACGGGCTGCGCGGACATCAAGCGGTCGTGCTGTGCGTCCACCCGGACCATCGCGATCGGCTCGAAGCGATGATCTCGGCGTGCGGCCACGACGTCGAAGCGCTCCGGCACACGCACCAGCTCACCTTCACGTGGTACGAGTCGCTCAGCGGTTTCGACGCGATCCGACAGATCGAGTCGTTCGACGCGACCGTGCGCGAAGTCATGAAGGCCGGCTGGAGCGAAGTTCGTTTCCTTGGCCATCCGGAAGTCGACCCTTCGGAAGTCGACGCCGCGGCGCTACGCAAATACGAAGAGCGCCTGAGCGACTGGATCGCCAAACTTCCCGCGCTGCTCGTCTGCGTGTGGATGGCGCCGAAAGGCAACGCGCAAACGCTCCTCGAGCTGCAGCGCCTTCACCGCGAGTTCGTGTGTGGAGAAGACACGTTCGTCAAGACCTGACGGCTGTCAGCGCCAGGACTCTCCGGCGGTCGACCTTAAAGGTCGACCGCTCGGTTTTTCCCGGGCATATAGTAAGGAAGGAACGAACCGTGGAGCGCACCCTCATCCTCGCCAAACCCGACGCCGTGCAGCGGGGACTGATCGGTGAGATCGTCACGCGATTCGAGCGGCGCGGCCTTCAGATCGTCGGCATGAAGCTCATGCACGTCGGCACTTCGCTCGCCCGCGAGCACTACAAAGAACACGTCGGCAAACCGTTCTTCAAGGGACTGGTCGACTACATCACGAGCACGCCTGTCGTCGCGATGGTCGTCGAGGGGCCGAATGCGATCGAGGTCTGCCGCACGACGATCGGTGCGACGAACCCGGTCGCGGCGACGCCCGGTTCGATCCGCGGTGATCTCGGCATCGAGGTCGGACGCAATCTCGTCCACGGTTCCGATAGTCCGAAGAGCGCGAAGCGCGAGATCAAGCTGTTCTTCAAGGCGGCCGAGCTCGTCGGTTACAAGCGAGCCGTCCAACGCTGGATCACGGAGTAGCCCGATGACCACCGACGGCGGCTCGACGATCGTCGACATCCACGCACGAGAGATCCTCGATTCGCGCGGCAATCCGACGGTGAGCGTCACGGTCAAGACGTCAGCCGGAAACGTCGGCGAAGCGGCGGTTCCGTCGGGTGCGTCGACCGGAACGAACGAAGCGCTCGAGTTGCGCGATGCAAATCCGAAGCGTTACGGCGGCAAGGGCGTCCTCAAGGCGGTACACAACGTCACCGGGCCGATCGCGAAGACCCTGCGCGGCATTCCCGTCGCCGATCAGGCCGGCATCGACAAGGCGCTGATCGCGCTCGACGGCACGCCGAACAAGGCGAACATGGGCGCCAACGCGATGCTCGGCGTTTCGCTCGCGTGCGCGCACGCGGCTGCGGCCGACCTCGAGATGCCGCTCTATCGTTACCTCGGCGGCACGCAAGCGTCGGTGATGCCGGTGCCGATGATGAACGTCGTCAACGGAGGTAAGCACGCCGACGGCGCGCTGCAATTCCAGGAATGCATGATCGTGCCGGTCGGCGCGCCATCGCTCGCCGAAGCGGTGCGCTACGGCGCCGAAGTCTTCCACAAGCTCGGTGCGACATTGAAGAAGAAGGGCTTTGCCACGACCGTCGGCGACGAGGGCGGGTACGCGCCGCCGCTCACCCATATAGAAGAAGCGCTCGGGTACATCTGCGACGCGATCACCGCTGCGGGCTACAAGCTCGGAAGCGACGTATCGCTCGCGCTTGATCCGGCGTCGAGCGAGTTCCGAGAGCAGGGCGGTTACCTCGCGGTGCGTGACGGGAAGCCGCTAACGTCTTCACAGATGGTCGATCTCTACGAAAAACTCGTCGGCGCATTTCCGATCGTCAGCATCGAAGACGGACTCGGCGAAGACGACTGGGATGGCTGGAAGGAACTGACATCGCGCCTTGGCGATCGCGTCCAGCTCGTCGGCGACGATCTCTTCGTCACGAACGTCAAGTTCTTGCAGCGTGGCATCGACGAGCACGTCGCGAACGCGATCCTCGTCAAGGTCAATCAGATCGGAACGTTGACCGAGACGATCGACTGCGTCGAGACGGCGCAGCGCGCCGGATACAAGCCGGTGATATCGCACCGCTCCGGCGAGACCGCGGACACGACGATCGCCGATCTCGCGGTCGCGCTCAACGCGGGCCAGATCAAGACGGGCTCGCTTTCGCGCAGCGATCGGGTCGAGAAATACAACCGTCTTATGGCCATCGAAAGCGAGCTCGGTTCGTCGTCGGCATACCTCGGCGCGAAGGCATTCGCGAGGTGAGGCGCCGAAATGGATGTCGGTGGGCCTGTAGCTCAGCGGTTAGAGCGGCCGGCTCATAACCGGTTGGTCGAAGGTTCAAATCCTTCCGGGCCCAGTTTTGAAACGCGCAAGATGTGCCCCCATCGTCTAGAGGCCTAGGACACCGCCCTTTCACGGCGGCGACGGGGATTCGAATTCCCCTGGGGGTACCAAAAACGAAGCGGACCGAAACCGGTCCGCTTCGTGTCACTACGTGCGCTGCAAATATGAAAACCGACGGCGAGGGGGGCTTTGCGCCCGAATCGAAACGCAAAAGCCTTAACCTGTCCGCGCGGAGCTTGACCTCATGCGTCGATTGAACATCATGACCGCGGCCGCCTTATCGGCTGGGGTCGTCACGCTTCTTCCGCTCGCAGCGACCGCGGGCACGACCGGCGTCATCAGCGGGTATGTCATGACGATGGAAGGGCACCCCCTTCCAGGCGCGACCGTGCAGATCGTCGATCTGCCGTACGCGACGCAACCCGTCCGAGACGTCGACTTCTCGAGGCGGCTGCTCGACGCGCGCACGACGGACTCGAACGGCTTCTTCGTCTTCCTGTCGATGAATCCGGGGGTCTACGAGATCCGCCCGGTGATGTCGGGCTGGAACTTCTACTGCGTGCCGCGCGTCGTCGTATTCGCCGACGAGACGAGCTTCATCGACATGTCGATGACCGATCTTGAATTGTTCGTGCCATGCCAGGGCACGCAGTACTACGGCCCGATCGGCTAGCGTGTAAGGCCCGACAGAGCGCGCCGCGCATCGCCTTCGTTGGTGAGCGAGTCGAATGAGCGATTCACAATCTGTCATCATCGTATCCGGAACCGCGCCTGGAAGATCAGAAACGCTACCTTATAGGCGAGCCCGACCAGCTAGGGCACGGGCGTGCTCTGCGCGTCGACGGCGATGTACGGCACGTAACGAAAATCGCGAATGCGCGAGATCCGGTCGTCCGTCCATTCGAGCAAGACGAAATATGCCGCTGCGTCGCTCGATGGCGGGCGGAACATCGCGATCGCTGCGACGTTATCGACGAATCGCAGTTCGGCCCGAACATCTTCGGACTTGAGGATCTCGGCGTAGCGATCGAAATAGCCTGCATCCTTGACTCGGCGCTGGACAAGCGATACTTGCTCGAGCTGCGCCTCCTCGGCGAGCAGCTTGCGAAGTGTCGTCCAATCGCGATCGTTGAAGAGATCCACGTAGCGCTGGAGATAGACGCGTTCCTCGGTGGAAAGCGCTGGCACTTTTTGCGGCGACGCCGAGACCGCTCGCGGAGCGATGTTCGCTCGCGCCCGCGAAAGCGCTGCCTTCACCGCGCCGACGGTCGTCCCCATCGTCGTTGCGACCTCCTCGAGCGAGTGACCGAGCACGTCTTTGAGAATGATCGCAGCGCGCTGCACGGGCGGAAGTTCGATGAATGTCGTCAGGGCGGCTTCAACGAGTGCCGGATCGACACGGTCGTCTTCCGGCTCGGCGCGATCCGGCACCGCCGAAACCGGCTCGACATTCTTGCGCTCGTAGCGTTTGAGAAAATCCACGGCGGTGTTATGCGCGATGCGGAAGAGCCAGGGCTTTAAGTTCGGCGGCTCCCTCATCTGGCCAAGGGCGTAATAGGCTTTCGCGAGCGAATCTTGGACGACGTCTTCGCCATCGAAGACCGAGCCGGTCATGCGCGCGCAATAGCGATGGAGCTCCGGCCGCAGTTCGTCGACGAGCTCCATGAAGCGATCGCGCGCCTCTATCATCGCCGGGAGCAGCGTGACCGTTTCGTCTTGCACGCGTTATCTCATACGTCGGTTCAGCATGAAACGGCGAAAGCCGGAGCCGAGCACCATCAGCATGCCGGCGCCTGCGCCGCCGCCGACCCACGGCAAGACGCACTCTTCGATCGGCATCCCGAATATGTGAGCGAACACGATCACGTGATCGCACCTCACGACAGCGCGGTGAGCGCGGCATCGACGACTCGGCTCCACTTCGCATCGGGCGAGGTCTGATCGCCGTAGTTGTCGTGCCAGTTCCACCACTTGTAGGGCTCGCTTTGCGGATAGCCCTCCGGTGAGTCTTCCCACAGTTCCTGGCGCCCGAGCGGCGTGATGTCGAGATAGTTCCAGGTGCTGCCCAACTGTTCGTCGCCGCGGTTGTTGACGAAGTACGTGCGGAAAACGCGCTCGCCGTCTCTGAAGAACACGTTCGTACCGTGCCATTCGTCCACGCCGAAGTCGGCGTCAAAGCTGTCGGTGAGCGTGTACCAGGGCATCTGCCAACCCATAGCGGCCTTCAGCCGCTCGATGTCAGCTTGTGGCGCGCGCGAGACGAACGCGAGCGACGTGTCGCGGGCATTGAGGTGCGACGGGTGGACGACCTGATCGGCCATCAACGAGCATCCGCGGCAGGCATGGTCCGGCCAGCCGAAGACACCGGGCTCAAAGAACGCGCGGTAAACGACGAGCTGCCGGCGCCCCTCGAACATGTCGAGGAGGCTTACTCTTCCTTTGGGCCCATAGAACTGGTAGCTCTTTTCGACGGCTACCCACGGCATGCGCCGACGCTCGGCGGCCAGCGCGTCTCGGGCGCGGGTCAAGGCCTTTTCTTTGACAAGCAGCTGCTCGCGCGCCGCTTCCCACTGTTGCTGAGGCACGATCTGAGGCGTCTTCATCGCGGTATTCCCTCCATAACTATCTGAGCTGTGGTGAAGACGATTGAGCCCTGTCAAAAAGATACGGGGCCGCAGATATTCGTTTGAGCGTGCTCAGAATGACCCGGAGAGGGTCCCGGAAAAACCGCCAACGTGCGAAACGATGGTGGCGCGATCGTCGGGGTTTCGGATCACGGTGGCTGGGCCGTGCTAGTGACGGTTGCGCGGGATGCAACGCTCCTCGACCGCCGCCGCGTAGAGCTTGTCGACGATGATCTGCCGGGTCTTCCCCACCACCACGAAGGGCAAATGTTGCCGATCGAAGCAGCAGTGGCGCTGGTCGAGCGAGTGCGCGCGTCGGCGGAGAGGCATGCGGTACTCGCGCTCGCGGCCGTGGCGGAGACGGTACCGGGCATCGTCGGCATCGCACTTCGCCGGTGCCCGCAGCTTCCGCCGACGATTGCCGAGAGAATAAAGGACTATCGCGCCCGAAACGTCGCTGACTGGGTGATGTATCGCCAAGCTCTTGCTTTCGCTGCCGAGGCGCGCGGCTCGGCTATCCATTGGTACGACTCAAAGCAGGTGCTTGGTTCGGCGGGCCGGGCACTGCAGGTCGAGAATTTCGACGCTCACTTTCTCGAAATGCGGAAGTCACTCGGGCCGCCGTGGAACAGCGATCACAAGCTCGCATTCGCCGCGGCCATCACCACCGCGACCGGACTCGGGTAGTATCAGCGCACGAGCGATCTCGCGGTCGGTTCGAGCCTGAGGATTTCCGTGGACCGGCGTTTCCAACGCGTATCGATCTCTCCTATCTCTGCCGCCGAAAAACAGACGAAGACGTTTTCACCCTCGCGTATCGGTAGGGCGGGGAAGTTATTCGGCGCGCTCTCCGTCACGAAATATGCGAGGACGGGAGTGCCGGACTGCGCGGACGCCGATACCACCGCCTCTTCGAAATTGTCGACGAATTTTTCGGGAACGGCGTCATCGAAGAAGTACATGGTAGCGAACACAGGCCTGTGGGCGGCAGCCTTAGCGCCCGTGGGCGCGCGCTCGACCCGGTCGAGATGAAAGCCGGAGTTCGTGCGCGCGGGTCGCAATAGCAGGACGTTATCGGAGTCGACCATCGTCGCATTGGCCGCCTCCCGATGCACCTTCCAAACCGGGCCGCCGTAGAACGCACGCAACGCGTTCTCCCTCGACTCCATGTCGGCAAAGCCGCGAAGCCAAACGAACCGATCCGGATCGCCTGCGTCGCGGAACTGCCCGATGATCTTCGCTCCATGCGCTTCCTGGCTCTCGACGAACTCTCGATCGAACAATGCGATGAGGTCGTCGCGCTTACCGGGATGGAGCGTGTACTGTCGCAGCTCGACGATCGGACAACAGGTTTGCATGGGTAGCGGCTACGCAAGCGACTACGACAAGTCCTTATCGAACTCAACTGGGCCCCCACCTGTAATCGGGATTCCTGTGGCCTTTCGAGGCTAAGTCGCAGCGGCTCGTCAAACGCTTTTAGGCATTTCTTGCTATACCGGCCGGGCAGGGGCGGTTGCTTGGAGAGCGTCGAATCGGCATCAAAATCAAAGGTTACACAGGGAGCTCGCCGTGATGCAGGGACAAGCACTGTGCGTGGTCGCGGGTCCACGTACTCATATGCAAACGAATCGATCCGTGATAAAAGGCCAAGCGCTGAATATCATCTTTGCCCTTTTGCTACTATGCGCGTGTAGTTCCCACACGAGCCTGCCGAACTCGGTCTTAGAACCAATACAAGCGTCATTCGCGCCATCCAGAATCGGCGGGTGGCAGTTCTATTCACTCCCGATCTATGCGGAAGGTGGGGACGTAGCGCTCGGACTCGATGGCGACCTTTACACGCCGGGTAACGTCGCTGGTGACGTTCGCAGCCTCGTGAAGATTGACATGTCGGGCAACGAGACGACGTTTCCGATGCCGGGCAATGTCGAGGACCTCTACCAGGATCAAGGGATAACGAGCAACCCAGACGGCAACATTTATGCGCTCAATGCGCTGGCCGATTACACCTTTGTCGTCGTACAGGTCACTCAGTCGGGTGGCACTACCGCGTTTCCCTTGCCGTTTAAGTACCCAGCTGACATAACTCTCGGCATGGTAACCGGGTCAGACAACAATTTGTGGATACTCCACCAAAACGGGATCGGCCGCATGACGAGAACGGGTCAGTACACTGAATTTGGGGGCGGCCCCTGGCAGGATCTGGCCAGGATCGTTTCAGGACCGGATGGCAATGTTTGGGTTGAGGGCACCGACAACAACAACAACGCCGTGCTCGTTCGCGTGAACGTTCAAGATGGTTCACAAACGACGTATCCGATGCCGGCTGACGCATTTGATCTCACGCGCGGCCCTTACGGCAAGCTATATTGCATGGGCGCAAAGAGAATGTACGCGCTCGACTCACACGGCGGTGTAACCGGATACCCAATCGCGTTGCTGGTGCACCAGTCTGGTGCGACGCCGCTTATCATGCTTGCTGGCCCGACGAAAAGTGGGCGTCTTTTTTGGACGATGAGGCACGACGGGAGATTCATGCTCTACAGCTTCAACGTGCAAACTCACCAAATTGAAAACCGTATCGTGCCCCCTTCCGGTCTCGGAACCCCGACGGTCGGAAGCGATAACAATATATGGTTCGTCGGCGCTAACTCGGCCTCGGTCCTGCTATTCAACTAGAGACGCGAATGAAGCGCCGCAGTCGCCTCCACCCCATCGGTTAGCAATCTGACCTGGCCCCACGGAGTTATCCCAGCGGAGATGGGCAACCTGGAGGCGTACCGCCATCCAGGAGGCTACCGTGCGAAAGTCTCGTTTTAGCGAATCGCAGATCGTTGCTATTCTCGGCGAATCAGAACGCGGCGCGAA
>DASTCX010000027.1 GCA_035710745.1 Candidatus Eremiobacteraceae bacterium
GCAATCCGTGCTGGATGCTGCTTGCGAGCGACGCGCCGCCGCCCGCGATCGCGATGGCGAAGATCAACCAGTCGACGAGCCAGTCGCGGCGCGACCGCTGCGCCGGGGGTGCGTCGTCCTCCTCGGGAGCGAAGAGCAGGCGGAAACGATTCATCGTCGCCCAGCGTAGGCCGCGCCCGCCCCCTTGCCCACCCGACCGAAGTCGGTGCAGCCATCGACTTCGGTCGCCCCAGAAATCGCCCTGCGGCCGATTGTTGCGACAGCCGCCCGAGCGAATCCTGAGTGGCGTGATCCGCAACAGACAGGAGACGCCCATGCTCGCGCTCGCCCGCTGGACCCTCAGGCACAAACGACTCGTCACCGGCTTCTGGGTGGCAGTCACGATCGCCGCGTTTGCAGCGATCGGCCCGGCCGGGAAGTCCCTCTCGCAGCAGTTCAGTGTTCCTGGCCGCGAGGGCTTCGAAGCAAATCAGCAGATCGCCACGATCTACGGCAGCGGAGGCGACGTTGCTCCGCTTGTCCCCGTTGTGCAGCTGCCGAAGGGCACGACGGTTGACTCCCCTGGCGTCAGAAGCGAACTCGCAGCTGCGCTCGCACACGTGAGCAACGCACTTCCGAAGGCGCGGATCGCGTCCTACGCCTCGACCGGCGACCGGTCGTTCGTCTCGGCCGACGGCCGCACGACGTTCGCGCTCGTCGACATCCCCGCTCGCGGTGGCGTCGACCAGGGACAGCCGGAAGCACGGCTCGCACAGAAGGCACTGGCCGGTGTCACCGTCCGAGGGGCGAGCGTGCGGGTCACCGGGCTCGACGCACTCCGCGCAACCGGAAACGACACAGGCGGCACCGGAACAGGCGTGTTGATCGGGACGCTCCTGGCGGCACTCGGCGCGCTCCTCGTGCTCGCCTTCGTGTTCCGCTCGTTCACCGCGGTCATCCCGCTGCTGATGGCGGTCGTCGCCATCCCGACGACCTTTCTCCTGATCTGGCCGCTCGCGACCGTTACGAGCGTTTCGGTGATCGTGCAGTTCCTGGTGGCACTGATCGGCCTAGGGATCGCGATCGACTACGCACTCCTGATTGTCGTCCGCTGGAGGGAAGAACGGCAGCAGCCGGGTATCACGAACGACCAAGCCGTCCTGAATGCGATGCAGCACGCAGGCTCCGCTGTGGTCTTCAGCGGGACCACCGTTGGCATCTCACTCCTGGCGTTGCTCGCGGTGCCGATTCCCGCCCTGCGCAGCATCGGGATCGCCGGCTTGCTGATCGCCCTGGTCAGCGTCGCTGTCGGCGTGACGCTGCTGCCGGTCGTGCTTGCCACGGTCGGCCCGAAGGTCGACTGGCCGCGCAACCAGCGTGACGCTCGACCGAGCCGTGCATGGTCTTCGTGGGCACGGCTTGTTGTGCGCCACCGCTGGCTTGCCGCTGCAGTCTCCCTCTCGGTCCTCGGTGCGCTCGTTGTTGCTGCGTCGACGATTCAGTTCGGGAACCCGCGCGCAAGCTCACTCGCGCAGCAGGGCCAGGCCCGCATCGCGCTCGACAACCTCAACGACTCGGGAATCGGCAGCGGCCCGCTCTCGCCCTTCGACGCGCTCGTGAAGACGGGAGACGCCGCCTCGATCTCCAAGACCTTCGCGACTGTCGAGGGCGTCCGAGCGGCAGTAGCGCCCCCGGATTGGCGTCGAGACGGAACCGCTCTCGTCAC
>DASTCX010000028.1 GCA_035710745.1 Candidatus Eremiobacteraceae bacterium
CGAGCTAAAGCTCGACCGCTACATGCTATCGGGAAGGTCGCGGCGGTCGACCGTGAAGGTCGACCGCTCCACGCTCATTGCGCCGCTGGGATGAGATAGTTCACGAACGGGTCGGTCTGGAAGTGCCGCCAGATGCCGTACTGGCCGTAGTTCGCGGCGGTGATCATGACGGTCATGTCGAGCTTCGGGATGACGAAGAGCAGTTGGCCGCCGTTGCCGCCCGCACTGATCGCCGGATACGAGACGCCGCCGACCTCGAACGTGGATAGGTGCCAGCCGTAACCGTAGTCGCCCGGCGCATTGAGCGCCGAGTGCGGCGCGATAGCTGACGCGAGGAATCGCGCGTCGATGATGCGCCGGCCGTTCCACGTGCCGCCGTCCAAGATCAGCTGACCGAACTTGAGGAAATCGCGCGGCAGGAACTGGCCGCCGCCCGCCATGTAGGCGTCGGAGATCGGCGCCGGCATGAGCGGCAGCGCGTACGGGCCGAACTGCATCGGCTCGGCGAATTTGGTATAGAAGTAGTCGGCGAGCGAGTCGTCGGTCGCCGCCGCGATGACGGCACCGAGCACGTTGATGCCGCCGCTGCAGTAGACGGCCTTCGAACCAGGATCCGCGACGACCGGCAACGCGAGCGTATATCGATACCAATCGGGAACGGCGGCCTGGCTCTCCATCGTGTCTTCGTTGCCCGGACTATTGTCGTCGTTATCGTCGCATGCGAGACCCGACGACATCGTCATGAGATCCGCGACCGTGATGGCCTTTTTTCGAGGATCAGACGATAGCGCGTCGTCGTATTGGGGGAGCACGTCAGCCACGAGCGAGTCGGGCGTGAGCTTCCGATCGCCTTCCATAGCCTCGCCGACCATGAGCGTCGTGACGCTCTTGCCCGCAGAGCGGACGTCGTGCGGCGTCGTCGCGTCGTAGCCGTAGAAATACTCGTCGAGCACGAGCTTTCCGTGCCGTGCGATGGATACGCTCGTGATGTACGCCGACGCGGGCGATGAAGCGGGTGTTGCAAGAAGAGAATCGACGAACGCGGTCACCTTCGCAGGATCGAGGCTCACATCGGTGAGCGACGCGGTCTGCCAACCATCGTCCGTCTGCGCGGGCGGCCGATATGCATACGACGTTTGGCCCGGTCGCGGTGCGAAACCGGGCGTCGACGCGGGGTCGACTTTCGCGAACGTGAAGGGCGTAGGGTATCCGTCGAAGGTGAATCGCAGCGTGTTCGCTCGAGAATCGTACGTGCCGGCGATGTCCGGCTTACCGGCTGCGCGGAGGCTGACGCTGTTGCCGTTGACGAAGAACGTACGGATGCCGATCCGCGCACCCGCATTTACCTCCGGGTTCCGCAGGAATGCTCCGAGCGTGCCGTCGGCGTTCTGCGTGATGGTGAGGAACAAGTGCGTCACGTCGCGGACAGGACGGATCGCACCGGTCCAGTCGCCGCCATCGTCTGAAAGCGCGATCGGGGTTACATACCGACCGCCGTACGTCAGAGTCGCCGGTTGGATCCACTGGGCGGTGTGCGCTGCGCCCGCGCGAGCGAACAGCATCAGCCGGCTGCCGTCGCTGAACGTGATCACCGTGGGGGCGGATCGCGACGGCGAAGCCTCGTGCGTCTCGCCGGCGACGGTCGCGGAGATCTTTTCGTTCGATGCGACGATCTGCACTTGCCCTGCACCGAAGACACGTCCGAAAGATTGGACACTTGCCCACGAGCCGACGAACGGCGAGGCTGCTGCCAGGGTGATCGAGGTCAGGAGCGCGAGTTGCGAGATGCTCATGCGCCGCCGTTCGACGGCTCCAGCTCGCGTCCTCACCGCTTTCAGGCGTCTTTCAGCGACCGCCCCACGCAAAACGCTCCACGCCCGCTAATTCGGAATCGTTTGATGGTGCGGGGCTAACAAAAAAGCCGAGCTTCGCTCGGCCTACTACCTTTTCACGCAAGACCGCGGCGGTCGACATGAATGTCGACCGCTCACTATTTGCTTGTTAGCCGGTCCACCAGCGACGCGAGCCGGCGTCGACGTGCACCCAACCCTCGGGATAGTAGCCGACGCCCCCGGTGGACGGACACGCCCACGCGATGTTCGCGAGGTCTTCCATGCCGATGCCGGGCACGTCGAAGTCGCACGCCTCGCCGTACATATGTAGAGAGTGCGGTGCGGCGCCCTCGATCATCGCATTCGTCTGCGGGGTACGGTATCCCGAGTGGACGATGATGGGCGCGCGAATGCCGTCGCGGACGAGATATTGCTGGATCGCCCAGAGCGTCTCGACGAGACGGATCGAGATCTGGACGTCGCCGATGCTCGGGTCGACGTGTGCGTCGCGAAGCATGGCGCACAGTTGGTAGTAACCTGGTTTATAAATCGACTTGCCGTCGAGGCTGAAGGGTTCGTCGGCCGACTCGCCCGTGTCTTGACGTACGAGCCAGAGCGAGTATTCCTCGCCGGCGCGAGAGCGGACGGGGAGCGAAAGCGTGGCGGCCGCTGCCGCCGCACCAGCGACAAAACCGCCCCGAGTCATACGGCACATCGTACATCAATCATCGGCAAAAACGCGCTCGTCGTCTAGGGCCTGGCGTCTAGGGGCGTGAGGGCAGTCACGGCGAAGGTCCCGCCTGGAGAAAGCGGTGCCGATCGACAAGATCTACCACCCTGCCGTGCTCGTCGCGGCGGCCCTCTACTTCGGCCTCGGGCGTCTGTGGTATGGTCCGTTCTTCGGGGCTCGGTGGGCGGCTGCGGTGCACGTTGCGAATCCGGGGGCGAGCGTTTCGGACCCGGTGCCGATGCTCGTCGCGGCGGCGATGTCCGTCGTCATCGCGTACGTCGTCGCGATGTTGCTCCACTTGGTACAGGGCGCCGAGCGCACGGTTTGGAGCGGCATCAGCTTCGGGTTGTTCGCGGGCGTCGGCATGGTGGCGAGTGCGATGCTTGCAAGCGGTCTGCAAGAGGGTCGCCCGACCGTGCTGTGGCTCATCGATGCCGGGTATACAGTCACCGGCTGCATGCTCATCGGCGCCGTCGTCGGCGGATGGAAGAGGTCGCATGTTCTTTAGGCAGATATTCGAAGAGGGACTCGCGCAAGCGTCGTACATCGTCGGCTGTACCGAGACGGAGACGGCCTTGGTCGTCGATCCGCGGCGCGACATCGATGTGTATTTGCGAATCGCGCAAGAGAACGACCTCAAGATATCGGCGGTGACGGAGACGCACATCCACGCCGATTTTTTATCGGGCGCGCGGGAGTTGGCGGCTGCGACGGGGGCGACGCTGTGTCTTTCCGGGTGCGGCGGTCCGGAGTGGACGTACGGGCCGTCTGGATCATCGGCGCCGGTGAGACTGCTTCACGACGGCGAATTGATCGAAGTCGGGCGCGTTTTGGTGGCGGTGCGACACGTGCCGGGGCATACGCCCGAACATTTGATGTTCATCGTGACCGACGGTGCCGTTTCCTCGAACCCCATGATCGCGATGACCGGCGACTTCGTGTTCGTCGGCGATCTCGGGCGGCCGGATCTGCTCGAGAAAGTGGTCGGCGTATCGGGAGGCGCCGAGCGCGGCGCACGCTCGATGTTCGCGAGCTTGCGAAGCGTGTTCTCTTCCGTGCCCGACTACGTGCAGTTGTGGCCGGGGCATGGTGCAGGCTCCGCGTGCGGCAAGGCGCTCGGTGCGGTTCCGGCGTCGACCGCGGGCTACGAGCGTCTGACCGCGTGGTGGGCACCGTACGTCGCATCGGGGGATGAGGCCGGCTTCGTGCGCGAGCTGCTCGATGGCCAGCCGGATGCGCCGACGTATTTCGCACGCATGAAGCGCTTGAATCGCGACGGCGCGCCGCTCCTAGGCAAGCTGCCCGAGGCGCGTCGATTGGATGCGGCCGGATTGGCCGCTGCGGTCGGTGCGGGCGCGGTGGTCGTCGACTCGCGTCGGAAGAAGGCATTCAAGGCCGGTCACCCGATCGGAGCGCTCGCGATCGCGGATGAATCATCGTTCTCGACGCGCGCTGCGTGGTTCGTCGATCCGGAAAAGCCCATCGTGTTGATCGCGACGCCGGATCACGTGGAGGGATTGGTGCGTGCGCTGATCCGCGTCGGCCTGGACAAGGTAGCGGGTTTCGTCGATGCCGGCGACACATCAGCCCTTTCTGCAATGGGGACCGCAACGCTCGACTCGATCGATCTCGCGGCGGCGCGCAAGCGATGGGAAAGCGGCGAGGCAGTGATCATCGACGTCCGCAACGGCGGAGAATGGCGCCACGGACACATCCCAGGAGCTATTCACACGCCGGCGAGCACATTAGGCGCGATGCTCGATTCGGTTCCGCGCGACAAGCCACTGCTCGTCCACTGCGCCGGCGGCAACCGGTCGGTCGCGGCGTCGAGCGTGCTGCTCGCGAACGGCTTCACGCGTGTGAGCGATGTCGCTGACGGCTTCGACGGTTGGGAAGCAGCGGGCTATCCGGTTGACCGCGAGGACGAAGCGGCAAAAATCGCCTGATCTGCGGCTTATGCCTCGCGCTCGTGTTCTAGGGTCGCGCAGCCGGGCTTAGCGCGACGCCGAACGCGGTGAACGTCCGCGAGATCTTGCCGATGAGCGAGCCGTCGGGGTACGAGAAGATCAGGACGTTATCGCTCGCCGAGTCCGCCACGTATAGCTTCTGGAAATACTTGCCGAACGCCAAGCCGTATGGGTTCACGAAGTTCCCAGTGATGACCAAAGACGGCGTCGACGAGCCGGGTGGAAAGACATCGACGGCGGGCGCCGTTTGATCGCATGCCAGCAGATCGAGGTTTCGATCGAGCGCAAGTCCGCCGGCGAAGCCGAGATGGATGCCGAGGTCCTGACCGGTTTGCGAGCCGGGTGCGAACTCGAGGATCCGCCCACCGGTAGAAGCATTGTAGCTGACGTAGAGATTATTTTTCGGGTCGACGGCGAGACCGTCGGCGCCGCCGTTGATCGCGATCGCCACGTTCGGCGCCATCTGGCCGGGCGGATACTCGAGCACTTGAGTGCCCTGACCGATGCCCATATAGTTGACGAGGTACATCGTTCCGTCGCCGCCCACAGCAACGGTCAGCGGATTGGTGAGCCGCTGGTGGAAGCCGCGCGTGTACGTCCGGCTTGGTGTGAGCGAACCGGGCGGATATACGGTGACCGTCTGATTGTCGACGTTTGACACGAAGAGATCACCGCTCGAATCGACCGCCAGCGCATTCGGCCCGCTGATGCCCTTCGTGATCATCCCGAGGAGCTGGTGCGGCGCGTTCTTCTCGTAGATGTCGACGCTGCTGCTGCGGCCGTTCGATACGAAAATGCGGCCGTCGGCGGACGCCGGCGCCAAAACAGAGTCCGACGCCGGCATCTGTGCGAGCATCGGCATCGCCCCCGACGATATCGGGCGTGCGCCTACCGGCATGGCGGGGGTCGAAGCTGTCGAGCAGCCCGCCAGGGAAAGAGCGAGCATGCCGGCCGCAAGCGTTGCGACGATGCCGTTTTTTCTCACGATGCTCGAACTCCGATCTTGCGCGCCGGTTGGTTGAGTCGACGTTAGTGTACAGTGCTTAATTTCCTGTGAAAGGCCGTCGCTCACCTCCGCCCGCGTACACTCTGCTCCGTAGGGCTCGGATTCTCAGTGGTATTTCAGGCGCCCTGGGAAACGTGTCCGGATGCAATCGCGAACGCTCATCGCCAGCCTCATCGCCGTCGTCTGCCTCGTGCTCATCGGTGCGGGGATCGCCGGCGTCGTCGCATTCCACGAGCTCGCGTCGATGTCGAGAAATCTCGACGAGACGACGGCGAAGATGGATGTCGTCGCGACGAACATCGAGCGAGTCTCGAAACAGATGCAGACGCTCGATCGAGTCGACCGGCAGCTCGCGGCGATGAACGGCAAGCTATCCAAGACGAACGATTTGCTGCTCAGGACGAACGCGAGTCTCGACACGATGGTAGCCGAGTCGAAGGCAGCGGATGCAAAGCTCGCGCGAATGGCAGGCGACCTCTCGGTCATGTCGCACAAGATCTCCGGCTCGTTCCTATTCCGCGGGGTGAAGTGACCCCACGCAGGCACCTGTCGTAGAAGACGCGGTGTGATTGAAGTCCCGCATGATTTTGCGCTGCCGCTTGAGCGTCACAGACGCTCCTCGCGTGGGACGCCTGCAAGTCTTTGCTGGTTCGATCCCCGAAGCGTAAGGATCATGAGACGATATCACTTCGTGGGATTTCTTATCGGACTCGTCGTGGGACGACGTCGGTCGTTTCGCATCCGCGCATCTCATCACTGGATAGGAGAGGTTTAATGGCGGGCTACCTCGTGGCGTCGGTCAAGTGGCACGATGCGGAAGCTGCGACACGCTATTACCACATGGTCCTCGAGTCGCTAAAACCGTTTGACGGCAAATATCTGGCGCGCGGCGCCCCGGCGTTCGTGCTCGAGGGCGACCAAACGCCTGCACGCCTCGCGATGATCGAGTTTCCTACTCCCGACCACGCAGACCGCTGGCACCAGTCGGACGATTACGCGGCGGCACGAAAGGTGCGAGAAGAGTTCGCCGAGACCTATTGGATCGTCGTCATGGAGCAGCTAGCGCGTTGATGCGCTAGGCGTCGGGCGAAGGAGTCCAGAACAGGTCACCCTCCTCATCGGAGGGTTTCTTCTTTATTTACGAGGTTCAGATGCGGATAGCTGCTATCGTTGTCGCGTTCATGTTCGTTTTGCCATCGCCTTCGAGCGCCGGCGCACCTGCGTATAGCGATGCGGACGTCCAACAACTCGTCCAAGCAGTGCTCGCCATACCCGTCGATCATCAGTTCTTGCTCGCGCTGGAAACCCAGCCCGCGTCTGACATGCCGCCATGGGACCACCTTGCGCACTACGCGGGTCCCGTCAAGATCCCGGACGGTCGAACGGCGTATGCGGTGGTCGTCGATGACCAGTATGCATCGGCTCTCACCGACCTCGGCCACGCGGACCATGCGGTCGGGGCTGCAGTCACGGCGGCGGTCTTCTTGGCGGTCATCGATGCCGGACGTGCCGGCCCGAAGTGGAAGTCATGGTACGATAAAGCGGCGGCCGCAGATGCGGCTCTTCCTGGGTCGGTCGCCGATCGTTATACGAACCGCCATGCGCTCGTCGCCGCGCTGGCGGATTCGAAAACCGCGCTTTATGCGAGCATCGCCGGGCCCGACACGGCTTCTTATGACGAGTTCGGTTTACCGTTGTCGGACCCGATCGACTACGGGACCGGCCTTGTCGAGTATGCGCGCCTCGGCGTCGCGTCGGCTCGCTTGATCGAGCTCTACGAATTTCCTGGCGCTCTCAAGCAGCACGCGACGCAGTCGTTCATCGACGCTTGGTTCGCTAAACTCGGGCCGCTACTGCCGGACGACGCATCGCGTGCACACCTCACAACGCTGCGTCCATTGTTCGCCGTCGCGAGCATCGACGACCTCAAGACGCACCAGCAACGATTCGCCGGAGGCATGCTCAGCGTTGTCAACAGCCTCGATAAGATTCAAGTCGAGGCTTTTGGCATCGGCTACGATGCCAACGATTTGCGGTATAATGCGCTCGGGATCAAGAGCACAAAAGAAGACGACGAGCTCCGTAGCTTAGTCGGTGGATCGGACGCGCTCGACAGCGCCGTCCCTGGGCTAACGGATTTGCGCGCAAGGCTTGCGTCTCTCGGACCGGCCGACTGGTCGACGGTCGCGGACCTGTCCGGTCAAATCGTGAAGCTGCTCGTGCCGAACAAACACTCGAATTAGAATGACGCTAGTCGATCGAATTCGTACCGCGCTGGCCGATACGCCGAACGTCCAAGAGAAGCGCATGTTCGGAGGGGTCGGGTTCATGGTGCGCGGCAAGCTGTGCCTGTCGGCGCGACAGAAGCGGATGATGTGTCGCATCGACCCGGCGTTGCATGACGACGTGCTTCGGCGGAAGTCGTGCCGGACGGTCGTGATGAAGGGGCGTTCGCTTCGCGGCTACGTCCGCGTCGAGGCGTCGAAAGTAAGGACAAGGCGCGATCTCGACTACTGGGTCGCGCTCGCGCTCGATTACAATCGGCAGATCACCGAGAGTGTGAAGAAGAAGCCGCGCCGGTTGAGCTAAGGCCGCTACAATGCCGAGCTTCGCTCGGCCTACTACAGAGCCGGGGGCTTCCTTGTGCTTTGTACGGCGCGGAACAGATCGGCGGCCGGGCATGGGTCGCCCTGGAAGCGCATCGTCTTCGACCCGCTGTCGTCGGTGATCGTCACGTCGTATTGGAATGCGTCCGGCATCATCGCGCCAGAATCCGATGCGGCGGCGGTCATTCGCGCGACGATCGCTTCGATAGCGTGCGCGCGATAGGCGTCGAGCGATCCAGTGTCGGTGCTGGCGGTCGTCGTTATGCCGGCGATCCCGCCGCTCCGCGTGATGGAGACCTTCAAGAGAGCTGCAATCGTGTGGAGTTGCTCATACGCCGACTGAAGCCCAAGCATACTGCAGCGCCGGGACCGAGCCGGCGTCGACCTGCCTCGCGACATCGAGCGTGATCGCTTTGAACTGCGCAAACGTCGCCGTCGATGGCAAACCTGATCCGGTCGCTGCCATGTACCAGACGCGGCCGGGAGTCTCCCACGCTTTGCCGCCGACGGCGACCGCGTACGTCGCAAAAACCCTGTTCGGTATCCCCGAGTTTATGTGCACGCCGCCGTTGTCATCAGAACCTGTGAAGCGATCGGCATACGTCGCCGACTGGGGATCGTCGCCGAACGCCAATCCGCGATAAGCCGTGCCTGGGTTGAGCATGTCGCGCAATCCGCGGCAGACCGCGCCTGCTGGTAACGGATGCGGCGGGATGAGGATGCCTTCACCGATGAGCCAGTCAGAAGTCGCGGCATCAAGGTCGAGGTGCCGCTGTTTCACCAGGATCCCGAAGACATCCGATAGCGACTCGTTCAAGGCTCCAGATTCACCGAGGTAGGCGAGCGCCGATTCGTTCTGCGTGACGCCGTGTGTCATCTCGTGTCCGATGACGTCGATCGCGCCGGTAAACGCATGCATCAACTTTCCATCGCCGTCTCCGTAGACCATCTGCGATCCATTCCAAAACGCGTTGTCGTAGCCGGCGCCGTAGTGGACCGTTGAATCGAGCCGGAGGCCTTTGTTGTCGATCGAGTCGCGGTTGAAGACGCTCTTGTAGAAGTCCCAGACGATTCCGGCGCCGTCGTAAGCTTGATCCTCCGCCGTATCCCCGGTCGCGGGGCCGCCCTCCGGCCGGACGATTCGGCCTGGAAGCGATTCGTGGCGGGAGGCGGTGTAGACGCTTCGCGTCAGCACGCCCGGCGTATCGGCACCCGGGCCTTCAAGTGGTTCGTTCGCCGAGCGCTGTGCGCGCAGTCGAGCGGTGATCTGCAGACCGCGAAGCCCGAGCCGCTGCAGCTCCGGGTCCCGGCTTTGGCTGAGCCGGTTGAAGATGTGCGGCGGGATGATCGAACAGCACGGCGCTGAGATCGTCTTTCGCATGAGGTGCGCGTCCCTCCGATGGCGCTCACTGGTTCGGCGAGCAATGCCCGCCATACCGTGCGGCGCGTGTCGAACCGGAAGCCACGCGCTGCGATGCCTATGCGAGACAACTGTAGCAGTGCGCCGTCGCCTCGACACCGGGGAAATCACCCTCATTAGATGGTAGGCTCGCTACCGTGAGGCGCTTAGCAGCGGGCTCGACTTAGACTTTTGGGGGGAACGTGGCCTCGCCCGACATCCATCAGACGGCCGATTCGAGCCCGGGAACCATCGCTGACCGGGCCTTATCGCTTGCGGCCTCGTTCTGGCGCCCAGTCCTGGCGCTCGCGCTCCTCACGTATATCCCGCAAGCGATACTCCACTTCAACACGGCGACGGCATGGGTGAACCTATACGGGCATACCGTTCCAACCGGCACGGGCCATCCGGACATCTTCGATTGGGCTACCACCGAGATCGAAGAAAACCGCCTGGGCCTAGGCAACTGGCCAGCCGTCGACATCGTCCACGACGTCTTGCTGCTCTTAGCGGCCGGCTTGATCGCCGTTTACGTCAGCGACTGGATGGGCCGGCGTCGAGCCAAGTTTTCCGAGACGCTCGCCCGCTTGTCGGAGCGATGGCACGTCGTCGCGCTCTGCGTCGCGGCCATGGCGGCCATCATGTTCTCGGTCCGAGACGCGTTCGACATGCTAACGTCCTGGTATTTCAACGTCGATGTGAACGCCGTCGATCCGACATTTCTGGTGATGTTAGATGTCATAAGGCCGTTCTGGTCGATCGTGATCAGCTTCGCCGAATTGCTTGCGCTCGTGTTGGGGATCAGCATTGTCGCGTCGGCGGTGCTCGACGAGGGCTCAGTAGGCGAGTCATTCATCGAGGGCTTGGTGGCATCGCTGAATCGGAGAAGCTGGTTTCGGACGATGCTGTTCACGGCCGCCTTCGTCGTGCTCTACCGCATTGCGTCGTGGGCATCGATCGGCGCCACATTGGTGCTGAATGCGACACATTCGCCGTTGCTCGACACATTTGTTTACGTCGCGGTGTATGCGCTCCCGACAGCGTTCGTCGTGATGACGACGGTGACGTCGTACGTCGACCTCACGGAGCTGCCGGCTCCATAAATCCAGTTCCAGCAAGACGTTCTAGCACTATTCTTGAACAAACGTTGGTACCAGGCGGTGATGGATATGCTCAACAATCGTGATACCGTCGTCCGATACTTCAACGAAGTGGCGGACCTTCTCACCGAGTACGACGAGAAGTCGCTCGACCGGGATCGGCTTGTGCTGACAGTTCGGAACGTCACGCTCGGCGTCCAATTGGCCGCGAGTCGTAGCGACGGCGGCTACACGCCGTATCTGGCGACGAGCGACACGGAAGAGTTGACTGAAACTGGAACTGGCCTCAACGTGACGCCTCGCTTCACCCCGCAGCCCGCGGACGATGCGGGTATGATCGCTGCCAACATCAGGTCGGTGCTGAGCGAGCCCGACTAAGGTGAAGCCGCGGCGGTCGAGATGAATCTCGACCGCTCCCTATCAAATGGTTAGGTCGCGGCGGTCGAGCTAAAGCTCGACCGCTACAAGGACCAAGAGGTTAGGCCGCGGCGGTCGAGATGAATCTCGACCGCTCCCTATCAAATGGTTAGGTCGCGGCGGTCGAGCTAAAGCTCGACCGCTACAAGGACCAA
>DASTCX010000029.1 GCA_035710745.1 Candidatus Eremiobacteraceae bacterium
CAAGATCCAATGGGTCAAATACCAGGCCCGCGGCTTCCGAAACGAAGCACGCTTTGCCCAGGCCATCTACTTCCATTGCGGCGGCCTCGACCTATCGCCGAGCCACCAGAAAGCCTGAAGCGCCGATTTATCTCGACCGCCGCGGTCATTCACTCAGGGTAAGGGAGCGGTCGAGATTCATCTCGACCGCCGCGGTCATTCACTCAGGTAAGGGAGCGGTCGAGATTCATCTCGACCGCCGCGGTCATTCAACTGCAAGGTCGTCTTCGGTCGAGCTAAAGCTCGACCGCTACATATCCTTCGAGCAATATCGCGGCGGTCGAGATGAATCTCGACCGCTCCCCAAGTCGATTGAAGACAAGATAAAAAAATTGGGGGCGGCCTGCGCCGCCCCCTGATCCGATACGGGCTGCTTGAGGGTTACGAGTGCTGCTTGGTGACGATGTCTTTCGTAGGCGTGGTCGTCGCCGGCTTCACCGGCTTGTCGCGTAGGACGCCGCCGTTCGCGGCGATCATCATGCCTTGGCCCGCGAGCAGGTTCATCACGCGACCCGCCGTGTAGACCGCGACGCTGCCCTTGTTCACGGTGACGTGCGTTCCGGTCAGGCGCTGATCGACGGAGAAGGTCGTGCCGGTCGGTACGACGGTCGCCTGATCGGTCGCGATCTTGATCGGCGATGCTTCGTGGTGGAGATCTTCGTGGACCTGGACGCCGCCGCGGTCGACGTGGACGTCGATCTCGTTGATGTTGCCGGTCTTCGGGTCGGTCGCGACGCGCTCGAAGTGCACCTGCGAGCCGCCCTGGAGCGTCATGTTGAGGTGCGCGGTGAGAGCGACGACCGCCGGGTTGATCGATGTGTTCGCGACGGTCGAGCCGCCGGTGATATCCATCGTGCCGTTCGCGACGTTCGTCGTCGCGCCGTTGTCGATCGTCTCGAGAGCGCCTTGGACGGCGGCGACGAGCGGCGGACCGCTCACCGGTAGACTCGCGTTGTGGACGTAGACACCGACCGCGAGCGCGGCTGCGAGGACGCCGCCGAAGGCGCTCGCCTGGCGCCAATTCTGACGAGCGGCGGTCGTGATCGAGCGGACCTTGTCGGAAGGCGTCGATGACGAGCTGCCATGGACGACGCGGCTGATGATCCGTTGTTCGAGGCCGCGCGGCACAGTAAGCTGCGGCACGTGCCGGATCAGCTCTTGGAACCGTTCCGCCTTGATCATGCTGCTCGCGCATGCGAAGCAGGTGCGGCGATGGCCGTCGAGGAGCGACTGTTGGGTGGGCGTGATCTGCCCGTCGAACGACGAGTAGAGAAGATCGAGCGCTTCAGAGCATTCCATTTACGTGCGCTTCCTTCCCTAACTGATCAGCGGGTCGAGCCAGACCTGGAGGCGCCGCTTGGCGCGACACAGGTTGGTGCGAGCCGCCTGCTCGTTCATGCCCAGGATGTCGGCGATCTCGCCGTACGAGAGTCCCTGAAGCTCCCGAAGGATGAAGACCATTCGCTGCTGGCTAGGCAACGCTCGCAAGCCATCCTCGAGCTCGCGGAACGTCTCGCCGCGGACCGCCGTCGCATCCGGCCGATCTTCGGTCCGGCTGACGAGTTCCGCTTCGTTCACGTCATCGATGTCCGCCATCGGCACGCCCGACTTGCCTTGATGGGTGAGGCAGACGTTCACGCAGATGCGGTAGAGCCAAGACGATACTTTGCTGCGCCCCGAAAACGTGTTGGCATGCTGGTAGGCGCGCAGGAACGATTCCTGGACGAGGTCCTCGGCCGAGGAAGCATTGTATCGGTACGCGACGTTGTAGAGCATCCGTGTGTATCGCCTCACCAGCTCTGCGAACGCTTCGCCGTCGCCGTTGGCGATGCGCTGCATCAGGGCAAGGTCTTTGCCCAGCGAGACCGGTTCTAGGTGATACGACCGGACCGCCCCCGGAATTGTTACACCGAAAAAGATTGGCAGCATGATCGGTCTTGTCGTCCTCGGGCTGTGCCCGCAAGGTTACGGGACACATAGCTCGTGCTAATATAATCGGGATTGGCGGCTTGATTCCTTATTATAACGTCAAACTTTGATGCTCGACACGACGCCCGGCAAGCGTTGCGAGGCTTTGCGGGACGGCCGCTCGAAAACCGCGTTTGCGTGCGAAACTTCATATTAGAAGAGCTGGCCGACGCACTCGACGACCGCAGCGGCCAGTTCCGCTACTTTTTCATCCTCTCCGATTGCCGGCTCGAGCCGTACGCAGCCGACGATCCGGGCGCACGCGGCTGCTCTTCTCGCAACGACGCCGTCGCCGTCCATCCGCTCTCGCATGCCGATGCGCACGAGATGATCCGCGACTTCATCGCGACGCTCGCTGACGGCGAGCTGGCCGAACGTCTTCATTCTGCCGCGGCCGGCCCATCGCCCGCACGCTTCCTTCAAGTCATCGGCGCATTCCCGCGCGCCAGGCGTTCGTGGTTGTCGTATCGCCAACGGCGGCTCGAGGCGGTGGCGCTCGATTGGCTTCGGAGCCAGAACGTCGACCTGCAGCGCCTTGGCTTGGACAAGGCGCCCCGGGCGGAGGAAGAAGCGATCGGTCTGCGCTTCGACGGAGCGCTCGAGGCGCGAATGCGCGAGGTCGACGAACGGGTCAAGGCGTTATGGCGGCGCGGCGCCGCCGCGATCGCGTCCGCCGGGGCGATCCGCGCCGAGCTCCATCTCGATGAGATCTACCACTCGAACGCGGTGCGCGGCAACCGGCTCGACCGCGTTCAGACGGAGGCGCTCGTGCTGCGCGGCGAGACGGTGGGCGGTCTCACGCTGCGCGAACATCTCGAGGCGGTCAATCTGCACAAAGCGCTCGGGCACGTCGACGTGCTCGCTAAGAGTCAGGCACCGTTGACGGAGCGTGCGATCCGCGAACTCCACATGCTGCTGTTCGCAGCTATCGACGACGAGAACGCCGGCACGTATCGTAGGATCGACACGCGCATCGTCGGCTCCGATTATCTTCCGCCGGAATCGGCGCTCGTGCCGGCGCTCGTGCGCGAGTTCACCGAGTGGCTCGATGAGACGAGCGCCGCGACGCTCGCGAAAGCGGCGGCGGCGCAGGCGAAGATCCAGAACATCTCGCCGTTCCTCGACGGGAACGGCCGCGTCGGACGCCTGCTTTCGAGCATGGTGCTGAGCGGCTCTGGCTACCCGCCGGCGATCGTGCGCTCGGATGACGCCGATCGCTACTACGACGGCCTGCGTCAATCCGACGCCGGCGACCTGAGCGCCATGCTCGCGCTGACGATCGATTGCGTCGGTGCTTCGCTCGCGCGGCTCGAAGCCGCGCTGAAATAACCGTTGTCCGCGGCGGAGAGGGCGGCGGCGTATCGCGGACTGATCGCCGAGCCGTCGCTCGCAGTACTTGCGTCCGATCGCGGTGCGCTCGACGAGTTCTGCTCGCTGAGCAGGGCCGTGGAAAACGCCGGCGTCTCGGATGCTGCGCTGGCCGCGGCGTGCGCCGACGCCGAACAGTCGATCGCGACTGTAGCTCGCGTGCTGCTTGCCATGCGCGGTACGCTGCGCGCCGCATCGCCCGGCATCGCCGCGTCGACCGCGATACCTGGAACGCAGGATCGCTTTGAAATCGCTGCGAGCTCGCTTGCAGAAGCGCTCGACATCGTCGCGCGTGATGGCTTTGAGCGCGCCGAGGTGCCTCGCGACGTCGTCGCAGCCCTCGGCGTCGATGATCCGCCGGCCATCCGCGTTCTACGGGCGGCGTTCTCGAGCGATGACCGGTCGCTTGTCGAGGCGCTCGCCGGCGATTTCGACGTCGCAGAGCTGAAAGCGGCGGAGAGGCTCGCGGGTCAGCGGTCGCTGCGCGCCGGTTTGCGCACAACGGGAGCGGCATTTCGCGGAATCGGCTCGCGCGAGCGTGCCGTCGAGTGGTTCGATCGCCTCGAAGTAGTACGCCGAGGCGGCCGAAAGCGCCGCGGAGCGCTTCGCGCCGCAGTCGAAGCGACAGGCGTTTGCGACGCGGACGTCGCGAAGCACGCTGCATCGGCAGACGCGGTTTGGGACTCGCTCGACGATCCGCCGTCGTTTGGCGTGCGAGCGGCGCTACTTTGTGACGCGCTCTCGACGGCTCGCATCTCCGATGATTTTCGGCTCGTGCCTATCGGCACCGATACTAGCCATCCAGCTCGGATCGACTTCGACGACGCACCGGGAGGAGCCGTCGATGTCGCGGCGTTTGCGACCGCGATCGGCTGCGACGGACCGCTGTTCCACGGGCCTCATGTGCGCGTTCGTTTGCCTGCGAATGAAGTGGTCGCGCGCTTCTTGCAGCAGCGGGGCGAAGCTGAGAATGTCCGCGTACGGCTGGATCGTCCGCTTCCGGAGAGCGGCGGCATGGTCGTCGCTCCGCGCATGACGTTCTCGGCGTCGCGGCTCAACATGTTCGTGAAATGTCCGCGCCGATTTTTCTACGAGTATCTCTGCGATGCCGTCGACGAACGCACGACGTCGAACGCAGTGTACGGAAAGGTCTTCCATGCCGCGCTCGAGGCGCTCCATCGCGAGGTGCGCATCCCGTCCGCGTGGCAGCGCGGCGAAGTCCTCGACAAGCTCTGCTTGCAGCTCGACGCCGCGTTCGGCGTCGCGAGTCGCGAGTTCGAGTCGGAGCTCGAGTACGCGGTGCTCCGGTTGCGCGCACGTCAGGTCGCGCGCCATTACGTCCGCTGGCTCTTCGAAGAGACGGCGGACGCGCCGCTCGAGATCTCGGATGTCGAAGAGCGACATGATGTCCTGCTCGGCGACCATCGCTTCGTCGGCTACATCGATCGCGTCGACCGCCCTGCGGGCGGCGGTCCGGTCACGATCCTCGACTACAAGACCGGCCGCATCGAAGAAGATCCGGAGGAGTACCTGCGACAGGTGCGTACCGGCGATGAGGCGCAGCTCGCTCTCTACTACGCGATGCGCCGCGCGCGCGGTGACCAGGTGGCGCGTATCGCGCTCGTATCGATCCGCGACGCCCGCGATCGCACGTGGGTGCTCGCGCTCGACATCGCCGACGAATCCGGCAAGTCGGTCGCGCCGAGGCGCGAACGCGCCGGTGTCCTGCGCGCGACGTGTTCGCTCGCCGATCTCGAGGCATCGCTCGCCGCGCTGACGCGCCGGTGCGACGAGATCACGACCGAGGGCTTCGATCATTTCGCGGTCGGCGACGATCCGCCATGTTCGTACTGCGCGTACGCCGCTTCGTGCCGCGAGCGACCCGATGACCAGGAGCGGATCTTTGCTCGCTGAACAGCCGGTGCCGCTCTCCGAAGCGCAGCGGAGCGTCGCGTCGTTCGACGGTCCGTCGCCGCTGCTCGTCACGGGGCCGCCCGGCTCCGGAAAGACGACCGCACTCGCTGCGCTCGCAGGGCGCTGGGCCGAGGCAGGCCCGGTCACCGTCGTCTGCGCGAACGATGCGTCGCGCGCTGCTTTTCTTGCGAGTGCGATACGGTTAGGGATCAGCGAAGGGATCGTCGTGGAGACCCTTCCCGGGCATTTGGCATCGTGGATGCGTCGCGAGTTCGCCGCGTCCGGCGCATCGCCGCGCCTGGCGGTCGGAGCGGAAGCAGATTCGATCGCGCTCGCTCGAGAGGCCGGCCGTACGATACTCGACATGACGTGGCCAGGTTTCCGCAGCACCGAGTTCGTCCTCGATCTTCCGTTCTTGGCCCGGCCCGACGTCTTTTTCGAAGAGACTGCGCGCCTTTTCCAACAGCTTCGGCGCAGGCTCGTCGATCCCGAGAGCTTCAGCGCGGGTTGTGCCGGAGGCATCGAAGCGTTCTACGGAGCCGATGTCGAGCGAGCACGTGCGCTTTGTGCCGACGGCAGCGTTCGATCGAACGCGAGCCGTCGCGGGCGTGAAGCGATGTCGGCGACGGTCGATCAGCTTCGCGTGCAGCGACGCGCCGAACGCGATCTAGCGGTGATGCTCGTCTTCCTGTATGGCGAGTACGCCGGCCTCGCGCGCGGCAGGAGCGTGTTGTGCGCGGAAGACGTCATCGCGGAAGGCGTCGCCTGGCTCGAGCGCGATCCGGACGCGGTCGCACGGCTCGCCGCGCGATCCGGCGGATTCGTCGTCGACGATGCGGAGGACGCCGAGCCGGCGCTCGCGCCTTTGCTCGAGATCTTAGGTCGCGCCGGCGGCGTGCGGCTTGCCGCCGCGATCTGCCCGTCGTCGGCGATCGAAGGCATCCGCGGGCGCCGCGCGCTTGCGCTCGATGTGTCTGCCGAGAAGATCGTGCTGCCGCCGCCGGCGAGCCGCTGCGCGACGACCGCGGCGCGGTTCTCGGACGAAGGCGCCGAAGCCGACGCCGTCGCGCGCGACATCCGCGAGCTGCTCGATCAGGGCTCTCGACCTTCGGACGTCCTCGTGTTGACGCGCGACCGGCACGCGGCCGCCATCTACGTCCGTGCTCTGTCCGAGCGCGGCGTGCCGATCGCGGCACCGCGCGAGTCGTGGCAGGCGTCCGATGATATCGCCGACTTGCTCGCGCTTGCGTGCGTCGTCGACGACCCCTACGATCACGCGCACTTGCTGCGCGTTCTTTCGTCGCCGGTCGTCGCGCTGTCCGACCTGTCGTTGCTGCGCTTGTGCCGCGACCCGGAGGACGCGGACCAACTGGCGCTCGACGTCGGGCTGGACGACGCGCGCTTGAGCGGCGGGCGCGGCGTCGCCTCGACGACCCTAGCCGAAAACGTCCTCTACGGACTAGCCGACCAGCGCTTGTCGGAAGATGCGCGCGTCTCGCTCGTGACGTTCCGGGAGCGCTCGAAGGCGTGGCGGACGGCGTGTGCGCGCATGAGTCCTCCGTCAGCGCTCGCATACCTCAGCGAAGTCGGTGGGTTCCGAGCCGAGTGGCACGCCGCGCCCGAGCATCTGCGCGAGCGCCTTTCCGAGGATGCGAGGCGTCTCGTAGCGGCGGCGTGCGGGCAGCCCGGCGGACTCGGCGATGTGGCGCGCACGCTCGAATCTGGTCTGGCGGCGATCGAACCCTCAAAGGCCGGCGGCGACGCCGTCGGCAGCGAGACGATCGCCGGCGTCAAAGGATCGCGCGCGCCATACGTGTTCGTCACAGGCGTGGCACACAATCGCTTCCCGCGGATCTATGTCTCGCACGCGCTCTCCTTCACGAAGCAGTGGGGTCTCATCGCCCGCGAGAACGTAGCCGGGGGCGCATCGCAGACGGCGAAGTTCGCGTGGTACTATGCCAAACACGGCGCGAAGCGGATGTATATAGAAGAAGAGCGACGCGCGCTCGCCTACGCGTTGTCGCGTGCCGACGTTGCGGCACGCGCGACGGGCTACGGCTCGACGCCGCGCTGGGCCGCCGACCAAGACTTGCTCTCGGCATACGGCGCATGATGGCTCGCCGACCAGGTATCGCCATCGCGTTCGTCGCCTGGCTCACGCTATGCGCAGCCACGTCCGCGACACCGCCGACGCTCGCAGGCGTCGCAGTCGGCTCGTCCGTGCTCGATGTCGAGAAGCGGTTCGGCTTCCCCGATGTCGCGGAGACGACCGACTACGGGAGCTTCTGGCAATGGTCCGAGCGCGACGGTCTCGACCGCGAGATCTACACCGACGACGATCTGGTCGTCGAAAGCGTCCTCGTCGCACCGGCTCGCGGCGGCTCGACCGCTCAGCCATCCGAGGCGCCGATGCTCGGCATAGACGTGTCGAAGGCGGCGACGGCAGCTGCATCGGTCGGCGCCGGTCCGACGATTGTCAAGCCATCGACGCCCGGCATCATCGTGTGGCCTTTCGGTTCGGGCTATCTCGTGGCGGAGACGGTCGGCAGCGTCGTCGCGCGCCTGCGCGTTCTCGACGTCACGAGCACCCGGCGTTGGCGCTATGCCGGGGATCCGCTCGCGACGCCTCCCCACACCGCGGCTACGATGGTAAGGGAGGTGATCGCTCCATCCGTGCCCGCCGGCGTGGGTGAGGATCTCATCCTCGTGAACCTCGACGCGACCGGAAAAGTCACCGATGCGAAAGTCCTCATCGGCTCGGGCCAGACAGACGTCGATCGATTCGCCATCGATTGCGTGAGGTTGTCGACGTTCAAACCCGCGACGTGTGCGGGCGTGCCCTGCGCCGGCACGTATCTCTACTCAGGCGGCATTCTGCGCTAAGGTCGCCGCAAGAGAAAATGTAGCGGTCGAGCTTTAGCTCGACCGCCGCGGTCTTTCAACTGCGAGGCCGTCTACGGTCGAGATAAATCTCGACCGCTCCCTGCCCGATTTGCGAACGTTCGACGGATCGTTCAGATGGACCAGTCTTGGACGTTCCAGAAATCGGAGTTGACCGTCTCCGGGGCGAAGCCGCGCAGATCGTCGCTGACGCCGTAGACGAACTGCTCCCAATCGATCGGGATGTAGGGTAAGTCCTCGTTGAGCCGTCGCTGTATGAGCGCGTAGTATTTCTTGCGAGTCGCCCGGTCGTACGTCGCGTTCGCCGCTTCCGTCCACCGGTCGACGTCGGCGCTCGAGTATCTCGCCGAATTGAAGCCGTGCGGTTCGATGAAACGCGTCTCGATCAGCTGCGACCGGTCGGGGTCGACGTCGTACCCGTAGCCTGAGAGAAGCGCGTCGAACGTTCCGGCCGGCTCGATCTGCCCCACGAGCACGTTGCGAGGGACCGAACGCAGCTGTACGTCGGCGCCGATATCGTGCCACGCGCTTTGAAGCTCTTCGGAAATCGCCGCGCCGGTCGTCGACGTCGTGTGGATGAACTCGAACGAGAGCCGCTTGCCGTCCTTCTCACGGATACCATCTGCGCCGACGACCCAACCCGCTTCGTCGAGCAGCCGGCGCGCGCCGACGAGATCGAACGACGGCGAACCGTTGTCGGGATCGAATGCCCAGTTGTTCGGCGGCATGAGCGACGTCGCCGGCACCGCGGTGCCGTTGAACGCGGTCGAGGCGACACGATCGCGATCGATCGCCATCGCGAGCGCGCGGCGGACGCGGACGTCGTCGAACGGCGCATGCGTGAGATTGAGCGTGATGAAATCCTCGAGGTACGTGGGCGCGACGACGACGTGGATGCCGGTGATCCGTTTGTACGGCTCGATCTGTGTCGGCCGCGCTTGCGTCGCGACGTCGAGCTGGTGGCTTTGCATCGTGACGAGCTGCGTGTCCTCGTTCGGCAGGATCTCGACGTCGATCTCGTGCACGTGCGGTGCGCCGCCGAAGTAGCGCGGATTGGCTTTCAAAACGATCGTCGAACCGCGATCCCAGCGGGCGAGCATGTACGCGCCGCTCCCGACGGGATGCGTATTGAACGGGTCGCGGTTGAGGTCGGTCGTGTGCGCGAGCACGTGTTCCGGCACGATCTGCCCGAAGCCGCCGACGCAGAAGACCTGGCTGAGGACCGGCGCGAACGGTTCGCGCAGCCGCAAGATGACGGTGCGCGGGTCCGGCGTGTCGATGCGCTCGATGCGCGCGTACGTCGATTCGACCGGCGAATTGTTCTTCGGATCCATGATGAGGTCGTAGGTGAATCGGACGTCCGCGGAAGTCACCGGCACCCCGTCCTGCCAGACCGCGTTCCTGCGAAGATGATACGTGATGCTGCGGCCGTCCTTGCTGATGCCGCCGTTCGAGAGGGTCGGCACTTGCGTCGCGAGATCGGGCACGAGGTTCTCGGTCGAGTCGTACTTGACGAGCCCGCTGAAGATCGCTTCCTGGACGTAGTTCTCCGCATAGAGCTGCGCGACGATCGGGTCGAACGAGTTGACGTCGGTGTTGATGCTGATGCGGACGACGCCGGGCACCGTCCAGGGATTCGATGCGGCGACGCCCGCCGATTGGGTCGCCTTGGAGCACGCCGCTATCGACAACGCAGCGACGATCGCCGCGGCACGCATCGTCCTCATCCGCGATTCTCCTCGATCGCGCGCCAGACGCGCTCCGGCGTCATCGGCGCTTCGTAGGGCACGACGCCAACAGCGTCGCGGATCGCATTGCCGATCGCACCCGCCGGCGTCGTCACCGGGGGTTCGCCGACGCCTTTCATGCCGCGCGGTCCTTCCTTTGACGGATGCTCGACTATGATCGCCTCGATCTCGGGAGCGTCGACGGCGGTCGGAAGCAGATAGCCGCCCAAGCTCGGGTTGACGAAACGTCCGTCCTCGTAACGCATCTCCTCGGTGAGCGCCCAGCCGAGACCTTGCACCGCGCCGCCTTCGATCTGTCCGATGACGCCGGGCGGGTTGACCGCGAAGCCGACGTCTTGCGCAGTCGCGAGCTTGCGGACGCGGACGCGGCCGGTCTCGGCGTCGACATCGACTTCGGCCGCGGTCGCGGTGAACGAAGGCGCCATCCAGCTGGCGAACGAGTGCGACTCGACGAGCGATGCGTCGAACTCGGGATCGTCCGAGCCGACGGCTTCACCTTTACCTTCGATCATGCCGCCCGCCGATTTGGCGAGCGCCGCGAAATCGACGAAGTGATCGGGTGCGCCGCGGACATATGCGCGGCCGCTTCGCAGCTCGATGTCCTCGGCACGCGCTTCGAGCACGTCTTCGGCACGCGCGATGAGCTTTTCGCGCGCGTCTTTCGCCGCGTTCTCGGCGGCCATGCCCGAGCCGAACGTCGAGCCGCTTCCGCCCACGCCGCCGTCGTACGTCGCCGACGCCGTGTCCGCCAAGACGATCTCGATATCTTCCGGTGCGATGCCGAGCGCGTCGGCGGCGAGCATCGGCAACGCCCACGCAGCCGAGCCGGTTCCGACCTCTGGGTTGCCCGAGTGCAGCCGGACACGGCCTTCGCCTGTTATCTCGACGCGCGCGCGCGACTCGGTGCACGAGGAGAACCACCACGTGCACGCGAGACCGCGGCCGCGGCCCGCCTGCTTGGGCGTTCCCCATCCGATCGCGCGTGCCGCTCGCTCCAGCACGTCTTTTGCGCTGACACCTTCGAGGCGCTGCCCGGTCGGGCCCGAGTCGCCTTCGACCCAAGCGTTGCGAAGGCGGAACTCGAGCGGGTCGATGCCGAGTTCGCGCGCGAGCTGATCGATGTGCAGCTCTTTCGCGAAGTTCGTCTGCGGTCCGCCGGGCGCGCGGACCGGCCCGGCGTTGTGCTTGTTCGTATAGACGAGCCTCGCTTCGATGTCCAGATCCGGGATACGATACGGCGCGGATGCGAGCATCGACGCGATGAGCGCGCTGCCGCCGCCCCAGCCGAGGTACGCGCCGGTGTCGAAGACGATCGACGCGCGCATCGCGAGCAGCGTGCCGTCTTTGCGTGCGCCCGAGCGGAACGTCGCGCGGCCGCCATGTCGCGGGTAGACGTTGAGGCTGTCTTCAAGGCGCGACCAGACGAGGCGCACCGGTCGATCGCACGCAAGCGCGAGCGCCGCCGCATACCATTCCGCCGCCATGACGAGCTTGCCCCCGAATCCCCCGCCGACGAATTGGTTGACGAATCGCACCTTCTCGACGTCGAGGTCGAAAAATTCCGCCAAACTGTCGCGGTTGTCGTACGGCGTCTGGGAGCCGCACCAAAGGGTGAGGCCACCGCCCGGCTCCTTGCGCGCGAGCGCGGCACGCGGCTCGATATACGCTGGCATGCCATGCGAGAAACGGAACTGCGACTCGACGACCGCATCCGCCCTTGCGAAGGCCTTGTCGACGTCGCCGCGCCGGATGCGATTGTATCCGCACGTGTTGCGGTCGAGCACGCGGCCTTCGCCCTTCTCGTACGTCTGCCAATCGGGATGGACGAGGCGGCCGTCGGGGGCGAGCGCGTCGTCGATCGTGAGGATCGGCTCGACGGGTTCGAGATCGACCTCGATCGCAGCGGCGGCCGCGCGTGCGTGCGCTTCGGTGTCGGCCGCGACCGCCGCGATCGGCTCGCCGGCGTAACGCACGAAGTCGCGCGGGAACAAGTATTGATCTTTGATGCCGAACGCGAGGCGCTTTTCAGGGACGTTGCCCGAGTAGACGATCGCGGCAACACCGGGCATCGCCCGCGCCTTGTCGATGTCGATCCTGCAGATACGCGCGAACGGATGCGGCGATCTGCGGACGAACGCGACGAGCGGATCGTCGAGCGCGACGTCGGCCGTGTAGATCGTCGCGCCGGACGCCTTGGCGCGCGCATCGCCGCGGATGCGATGCGTGCCGACGACGGACGCCATCAGCGTGGATCCTCGCTCATGCTCGCGACCTCACCGGCGTGCGTCCGCGCTTCGTTTCGTTCGCGGCCTCCGACCGGCCCACGGCGCCGGCAGCCGCGCGCACCGACTTGACGATCGACTGATAGCCGGTGCAGCGGCAGATATTTCCCGCGAGCGCCGATCGGATCTGCTCGGGTGAGGGGTCGGGCGTGTCGTCGAGCAGCGCTTGCGTCGCGACGACCATACCGGGCGTGCAGTAGCCGCACTGCAATCCACCGTTGTCGACGAACGCCTGCTGGACGGGCGAGAGCGAGCCGTCTTGCGACAGGCCTTCGATCGTCGTCACGCGTTTGTTGTCCGCGTCGACCGCGAAATACAGGCACGAGTTCACGGGGAGTTCCTCGATGAGCACCGTGCACGCGCCGCAATACCCCGTGCCGCAGCCTTCCTTTGTCCCCGTCAACCCGAGTTCGTCGCGCAGCACGCGCAGCAGCGGCGCGATCGGATCGACGACGACGCGATGCGTCGTTCCGTTGACGTGGAGCGTGATCGCATGCATCGATCAAGCCCCTTCCATGGACGTGCGCCGGATCGAATCCAACGCCCGCGTCACGAGCGTTCGCACGAGCTGCCGCCGAAAAGCCGTCGATGCACGCTCGTCGTCGCGCGGCTCGGCGTCGACTTCAGAAGCGGCGTGCGCCGCGCGCGCAATGCGGGCATCGCTCAGGCCCCCGCCGGCGATGGCGCGCTCCGCGGCGATCGCGCGGATCGGCGTTTCCGCCGCGCCGCCGAGCGCGATGCGTGCGTCCGCGACGTCGCCGCTGGGTCGAAGGCGCAAGGACGCGCCCACCGAGACGAGCGCAAGCTCGAACGCTTGCCGCGTCTGCATCTTTTCGAACGCGCAGCGGCTACCGACCGCCGTCGGGATCCGAAAGCCTGCCAGAAGCGAGCCCGCACGCAAGCCCGCAAAGCCGGGCGAAAGCATCTGTTCGACCGACAGCACGAGCATCTCATCGTCGAGCTTCGCGATCGTCGCTGCGGCGTCGCATGCGAGCAGCGCGCACGCCATGTCGGCTGCGTGATGCGACGAGAGCACGTTGCCGCCGATCGTCGCGACGGTCCGCAGCGCCGGTGCGCCGAGCGACGACGCAGCGGTCGAGAGGAGCGGCGCGTGATGTTTGACGAGAGGATCGCGCGCGATCGAGCGCGCCGTCGCGAGGGCGCCGACCAGCAGCGTGTCGCCGTCGATCCGGATCTCGGACAGCTCGTGTATCCTTTTCAGGTTGACGAGCGCGTCGGCGGCGCCGGGATTCGCGCGCAGGTGCGGGCCGAGAAGCGTGCCGCCTGCGAGGACCTTCGCACGTTCGCCGAAGCGATCGAGGACGACGAGTGCTTCGCCGATGAAGTTGGGCTCGTAGTAGTGCATCTACGTCTGCGTTTTTGGGCCAGCCAATCTCAGGCCTTCCGGCCAGCGGCGGAACAGAGGAGCGCCCGCGCGTTCTTCATAAGTAATTCGCGAACACAGATCCGAGGCGCCAGGGAAGCCGGTGAGAATCCGGCGCGGTCGCGCCACTGTAACCGGGGAGCCGCCGACACCGCCACCGCCGCGATAGCGACGGGAAGGCGACGGTACGAAGGCCACGATCCGGGAGCCAGGAGACCTTCCTCGGACCAGCGCTCGACGTAAGTCCTCTCTTCGCGAAAAAAGAGGGTGCTTCGACCAGCATGACTCGCTCGCGCTACAAGCGCACGGTCGCGCTTGCGGCTTTGACGGCGGCCGCCGTCGTTGCGGCATGCGCCGCGCTCGCGTATGGCTCCGTCGGCGTGCCGATCGGAGCGCTCGCGTTCGCCGCCGCGCATCCGAGCACGACGAGTCTCGCGCACACGATCTTCTGGGACCTTCGCTTGCCGCGCGTCTGCATCGCTGCGTGCGTCGGCGCCGGTCTCGGGGTCGCAGGCGTCATGCTCCAGGCGTTGTTCCGCAATCCGCTCGTCGATCCGTACGCGAGCGGCGTTTCCGCGGGCGCTGCGCTCGCTGCGACGCTCGGGATCGCCGCAGGGATGTCGTTCGCGGTCGTGCCTGCGGTCGCGTTCGTCGGCGGTCTCGCGTGCGCAGCGGTCGTCGCCATCCTCGGCGCGGGAAGCGGCGCGGCCGGCAACCTCCGTCTCGTGCTGGCCGGCGTCGCGGTGTCGGCGTTGTGCAGTGCGGCCGTGACGCTCGTGCTCTTGCGGCTCGAGCCGTCGTCGGAGCTCTCCGTCCTCTCGTGGCTCGCCGGCGGCATCGGCGGACGCGGGTGGCTCGAGCTGCGGTGGTCGGGCAGCTATCTCGCCGTCGGCTTCGCCGGCGCGGCGACGCTTGTCCACCAGCTCAACGCCCTGCGGCTCGGCACGTCTGCCGCCGCAGGGCTCGGCCTCAACGTCGACGGCGCACGCTGGCGCGTGCTTTCCCTTGCGGCGCTCATCACGGCGGCTTGCGTCGCCGTCAGTGGCGTCGTCGGGTTCGTCGGCCTCATGGTGCCGCACGGCGCGCGAAGGCTCGTCGGCGGCGACATCGCGTGGCTCTTGCCGACGAGCGCGATCGGCGGAGCGGCGGTCGTGATCGTCGCCGATACGCTCGCGCGATCGATCGCGCCGCCGACCGAGATCCCGCTCGGCGTCCTGCTCGCGATCGTCGGCGTTCCATTCTTCCTCGCGGTCGCACGAAGGCCGGTGGAGCTATGACGACGATCGCCGCTGTCAACGGCGTTGCAGTTCGGTACGGCCGCCGGACGATATTCACGGACGTTTCGCTCTCGCTCCCGACGGGGTCGTTCACCGCGATCGTCGGTCCGAACGGATCCGGCAAGTCGTCGCTGCTGCGCGTTCTCGCGCGCACGCAGCGCCCCGATGCGGGTTCGGTGTCGGCGGCCGAGGGACTCGCGCTCGTCGTGTCGACCGTCAATCCGCCCTCCGACGTGACACCGCGCGAACTGGCCGACTACGGGCTCGCCCTTCGCCGTCCTTGGTGGCGCTTGCGGCCCTCTCCGAGCGACGATACGGCCGTCGCAGCCGCGCTCGCGCGGACCGGACTCGACGATCGAGCCGACGATCCGGTCGCGCAGCTCAGCGCCGGCGAGGTGCAGCGCGCATGGATCGCGGCGGCTCTGGCGACCTCGGCGCGCACGCTCCTCATCGACGAGCCGACGACGCATCTCGACTTGCGCTACCAGGTCGAGATCCTGGAGACGTTGCGTTCGCTTACGGCGAGCGGCGTCGCGGTCGCCGCAGCGATCCACGATCTGACGCTCGCCGCGCGATTCGCCGACAGCATCGCGCTGCTCGCCGGCGGCGCGCTCAAGAGCGGGTCGCCGCTCGAAGTGCTCGAGCCTGATACGTTGCGCCGAGCGTTCGGCACGGACGTTTCAGTCCACCGTCATCCCGACGAAGGCTATCTCGTCTGCCTGCCGCGCTGATACGGTGCGCTTGATCTCAAATGAAGGACGAATACCAATGAAGCTCTCGACAATCGCAGGATCCGCAGCGTCCGCCATCGCGTTGTTCTTGTCCGCCGGTCCGGCTGCAGCGGATCAGCCCGCGCCGTCGCCGACCCCGACCTCGGTCCCCGCGAAACTTCTCGACACGATCGTCACGACCGCGGAGCGCCGCACGACGACGATTCGGGCCGCCTCGCGCGAGACGTACGTCGTGACGTCGGACGACCTGGCGGAGTTCGCTTCACCTACGCTCGCGCAGGCGCTCTCGTTCGTCCCTGGTCTGTTCGTCAAGCGCAACGGTGCGTTCGGCGGCGTCGAGAGTCTGCTCGCGCGAGGTGCGAGCTCGGAACAGACGCTCGTCCTCATCGACGGGCGTCCGGCGGGCGATGCGGATCTCGGCGACTTCGACCTCTCGTCGCTCGCGCCGGACGGCGTCGAGCGCATCGAGGTCGTGGAGGGCGGCGCGTCGACGCTCTATGGATCCGGAGCGGTCGGCGGCGTCATCAACATCATCACAAAGCAGGCAGCGGGCGCCCCATCCGCATCGGCCTACGAGCAGATCGGCTACGAGGGCGCGACCGCGACCGGCGTCAGCGCCCGCGGCGGCGATCCGCGCGTCCTCGCTGCGTCATTTGACGCCCGGTCGTCGCACGCGCGAGATCAATTCGACTATCCAGCCTTCCTCACGATCCCCTCGGGCACTCGCACGGACGACGACGCGAAAGCGCAAGACGTGACGCTCTCGCTCGGACACGACTTCGGCTCAGTCCACGGCTCGCTCTCGCTCAACGACGACACGAACGACGTCGGCGCTCCCGGCGATCTCGAATTCTGCGCGGCGCCGCCGAACAACGCGTTCTGCCCGAGCGGTCTTGCCCGGCAGCAGCGCGATTGGGGGCGAAGCGAGGCCGACTTCGAGTGGCAGGGCGGCTCTAACGACATCACGATCCAAGGCTATGCCGACGGCAGGAGGCTTCATTTCTACGACCCGGCGCCGCCGTTCGGTTTCGACACGTTCACTTCGCTCGCGACTCGCGGTGCGAGCGTCCGCGACGTCGTGACCGCCGGAAGGTCGAACACGATCGTGGCGGGCTTCGACACGCGGGGCGATCGCGCGACGTTCGGCGCGAGCTTCTATGCAGCGCCGACGATCGCGAGCGACGCGACGACCGCGTGGTACGTGGAGGACGACATCCACGCGCCCGGCTCGCCGACGGGTCTGTCGTTCGGCTTGCGGCGCGAGCATCCGCAAGGCGTCGCGGCTGTGACCGTGCCGAGCGTCGGCGTCACCGAAGAGCTCTCTGGCGGCGGTGCGCTGCGCGCGAACTACGCGCGTTCTTTTCGCTCGCCGACGCTCGACGAGCGCTACTTCCCGAACTTCGGCACGCCGACGCTCCAACCGGAATACGGTGCGACCTTCGACGTAGGCGCGTCTGAACCGGCCGGGCGCGGGCTCGCATCGCTGACCTACTTCGGCACGGACACGAACAACCTCATCATCGACGTGCCGATCGATAACTTCGGCGACGTGGCGCCTGAGAACGTCGCGAGCGCGCGCGTCCGCGGATTCGATGCGTCGCTGCGAGAGCCGTTCGGTGCCGGCTTCGCGGTGTCGGCATCGTACACGGATTACACCGAGGCCAGGGATCTGACCATGGATAAGCGGCTGCTCTACCGGCCGACGGCGACGGCAGCCTTACGCGTCGAGCGAGACCGGACGCGCACGTCGTACGGCGTCGATGTCGATTACACCGGACAGCGCTATGCGGATGAGAAGAACACCGTGCTCTTGCCGTCGTTTGCCAGCCTTGGCGGGTTCGGGCGCATGTCGCTGGGCGGCGGTTCGTCGGTGATGCTCCGCCTCGACAACCTGACTGGCGAGCGCGTGCCGGAATCGTACGGTTATCCCGTCTTGGGGCCGACGATGTCGCTGACGTTCACCCAGACATGGCGGTGAGGCGTGCGCTCGGCGTGTTCGCGGCCGCATTTGCGGTCCTCGCCGCGGCGTGCTCGTCGTCGCGAAATACCGCGGCGCAGCCGGCTCCCTATGACTCTGGCATTCGCATCGTCTCGCTCGCTCCGTCGATCACCGAGATAGCGTATGCCGTCCGGTGCGGCGGAGAGCTCATCGCCGACACGACCTTCGACGACTACCCGCCGGCGGCGAAGAAGCTGCCGCACGTCGCCGATCTCGCCCACGTCGACTTGGAAGCGCTCGCGACGATCCATCCGTCCGTCGTGCTCGCATTGCACGATCAAGAAAAGGAAGGGACGGAAATAGCCGAGCGGCTCGACGTTCCGGTGACGTATTTGCCCAATCGCGGCATGGCAGACCTGTACGCCGACATCGCCGGCGTCGGACGAGCGTGCAAAGCGGAGACGTTTGCTGCCGAGCTCTCGGCGCTGATACGCGCCCAGGTCGCGACGATTGCGGCGAAGGCCGCGCACGCGCCGACGAAGCCGCGTGTGTTGTTCCTCCTCGGGCTGCCGGGCTTTACGGCGGGCAAGAGCAGCTACCTCGACGATCTCATCCGTATGGCCGGCGGCGTCAACGTCGCCGGAAACGTCGATCAGGCATACCCCGACCTCAGCGGCGAAGCGATCGCCGCGATGCAGCCCGACGTCATCGTCGTCGGTCGCGAGGTGCCGTTCGGTCAAGATGTCCGATCGCGCGAGCCGTGGCGCAGTCTCGCGGCCGTGCGTTCCGGCCGGATCGAAGTATCGCCCGACGACGATATCCTCGAGCGGCCGGGCCCGAGAATCGTCGAGGGGCTCGCTTGGCTCGAAAAAGCGATCCACCAGAAGTAGGCTTGGGAGCGGTCGAGATTTATCTCGACCGGCCGCGCGAAGCGCGGCGTTCGAGGACGCGGACTCTAAGGACGAGGCAGATGACTTCCGCGTTCGCCGTGTTTTTCGTGTTCGGCCTGCTCATCCGGATCTGCGACCGCGAGTTCGGATAGACGGAAGAACACAATCCGGTCGTCCGGGGGGAACTTCACCTTCACGAGCGGGTTGTCGCGAGGCACCGCTGGGACGATTGCGTGCACGATGCCGGTCGATCCGACATAGCCGCGATGGACTTCGGTGAAATACGAAGGCTCGTCGTCGGGCGTGCGCACCGATGCCGCCAAGCCGACGATGGATTTCGGCCGCTCAGTCATCTGATCTCGAAGCCGCGAAGGGCGTGATGCGATGAAAACGTATAGTTCGGTCATGAGCGAGCCGAACCATGCGACCGTCGGATGTGCGTTCTCGAGCGACGACGCGATAGTCACCACGATGCGCAAGCTCTCGGACGACGGCATCGTCGCCGGCTGGCGCGTCGGGGCGGTCGACAAAGACAGAGCGGCACGGGTCGCGCGAGCGGTAGGCGCGACCGACGACCTCGACCCGCTCGACCCGTTCTTCGGCGTTCCCGGCGTGGCATCGGGAGCGGACGCGAGCGAAGGCGTCAACCGCGGCGCGGTCTTGGGGGGCGTCGTCGGCGCGCTCGCCGGGCTTGCCGCTGGGCCGACGAACATCGGCGCGCTCATGCCCGTCGATCCGCCGCTTCGGACGCTCGCGGCGTCGCTGCTGTTCTTCGCGGTCGGCGTCGCAGCGGGCGGAGTGCTCGGTGGCGCGTTCGGCAAACGGCCGTCGACCCACGCCGGGTTCCAGCTCATCGACGCCATGGAGGCGGGCGACGTCGCCGCGGTCGGCTCGATCGAGACCGCGCGCATAGACGAGGCGAAGCGCGTGCTCGGCGACGGCGGCGCTGCCGAGATCGTCGTCATCGCGCACTGATCATGGAATGGCTGCGATTCACCGACGTCGAGCGTTTCTACGGCGCCCGGCAAGTGCTCGTCCGGGCGTCGGGCGTCCTTCGCGACGGTGACAAGATCGCGATCGTCGGCGCGAATGGATCCGGCAAGTCGACGCTCGTGCGGATCCTCTCCGGCATCGACGCGGCCGACGGCGGTTCGGTGACTCGCGCGCGCGGCGGTCGCGCCGGTTACGTCGGTCAGGAGGCGCTCGCGGACCCTCAGGCGCGGCTACGCGACGTCATGGACTCCGCTTTTGCGATGGTCGGGGAAGAAGAACGCAAGCTCCGTGCGATGGAAGAGCGGATCGCCGAGGCCGCGCGGCGACGAGATGGAGAAGCCGAATCGAAGCTGTTGAAGGCGTACGCCGAAGCCCGCGAGGCGCACGAGCGGCACGGCGGCGCCGGTTTCGAACGCCGCATGCGATCGATGTTGTCGGCGTTCGGGCTCGGCGAAACCGATCTGGATCAGCCGATCGGCGAGCTTTCCGGCGGACAGCGGACGCGTGCCGCTATCGCGCGGACGCTCCTCGAAGATCCCGACTATCTTATCCTCGACGAGCCGACGAACCACCTCGACCTCGAAGCGACGCGCTTTCTCGAAGACTTGATCGCGCGCGACCGCCGGGCGACGATCGTCGTCTCTCACGACCGCTATTTCCTCGATCGCGTCGCGTCCGTGATCTGGGAGCTCGAAGACGGTGTGATCGCGACGTATCCGCGGCTGGACGGGGCGCCGGCGTACACGGCGTATGTCGATGCGAGGCGCCAGAAGGACGAAGAGGCCAGACGCGTCCACGACCGCTTCGTCGCCGAGCGCGAGCGGCAGCGCGCGGCGATCGCCGAGCTGCGAACGCACGGATCGCATAACTACGCCCAGGTGCGCAGCAGGGAGAAGATGTTCGCCAGGCTCGAGGACCCGGGTGCTCCGAAGGCGAGTCGCGCCCCTGTCGGCGTCCGCCTGACGTCTGCGCGCACGGCGACCCGCGGTTTCGCACTTGTCGCGGACGCGCTCGCCAAGACGTATCGCGAGCGGCTTTTCCTTGATCTTAGCTTCGAGGTCGTCCGCGGCGAGCGGATCGCCGTCGTCGGTCCGAACGGCTCGGGTAAGTCGACGCTGCTCAAGATGATCGCGGGCGTCGTCGCCCCGGATGCAGGATCGATCAAGTTCTCGTCGGGCGTACAGCCTGTCTATTTCTCGCAAGAATCGGCTGTTGAACTCACCGCCGGTGCGCGCGCCGTCGACATCGTCTCGGATGCCGGCCGCGTGAAGCCGCAGCAAGCGCGAGCGCTGCTCGGGCGGATGGGACTCGGCGGCGAGCACGCCGACAAACGAGTCGAGGAGTTCTCCGGTGGCGAGCGCCGCCGGGTCATGCTCGCGCGACTTATGACACGCGAGTCGGACTGCTTGCTGCTCGACGAGCCGACGAACGATCTCGACATCGCAAGCCGCGAAGCGCTCGAAAACGCGCTCGATGGTTTCGTCGGTGCGATGCTGGTCGTCTCGCACGACCGGTATCTGCTCCGCCGCCTCGCGGATCGCGTTCTCGCGCTCCGCGACGGCGAATGGACTTTATTCGACGGCGGCTACGAGGACTTCGAGCGTTCGCTGCGCGACGGCCGGGCGAAAGAAGCCGGTGCTCCCGCACGATCGCCGGCCGATCGATCGTCGGATGACGACGTCGACCGTCCGCTCGTCGTGCTATCGAAGAACAAACGCGCGTCGCTCGAACGCGAGCTCGCGGCGTGCGAGGCGGAGATCGAACGGCTCGAGCAGCGCTGCGGGGAGCTGGAGGCCGCGTACGCCGATCCGGAGCTCTACGGTGATCCCCGGCGAGTCGACGACGTCCGCTCGGAATTGGAATCGGTGCGAGCGGCGACGCAGCGCGCGACGCGCGCGTGGGAACACCTCGTCGAGACGCTCGGCGCAACGACGTAAGTGACGCCCGACGGCGACGTGGCGATAAGTCCGTACGAGGCGCTCGCCTCGTCCGAGGGAGCGGCGCTGCTGTCGGCGCTCGAGGGCTTCGACGAAGAGCATGCTGCGGCCGCGGCACAACGCGCGCGTTCGCTCGCGTCGCCCGATCTCGCGCGCGCGGCGCTCGCGACGTCGTTCGCGCGTCGCCGTGCCGAAGCGTCCGGCAAGTTCGAACATCCTCGTTCGATGTTCTTCACGCGCGCAGGTTACGAACAGGCGACCTCGGACGCGGTCGCGCGCTATCGCGCCGAGCGTTTCGCCGGTCTCGAACTTGTGGCCGACCTATGCTGCGGCATCGGCTCGGATTCGGTCGCGCTCGCACGGCGCGCAGATAGCGTCGATGCATTTGACGTCGATCCCGACGCGCTCGCATGCGCTGCCGGCAACTTGCGCGCGGCGGGTCTCGAGGCCAAATTGCGCGTGACCCTCGGCGACGCGACACGCGTTCCCCTCGATGGCGTTAGCGCTGCCTTCGCCGATCCGTCTCGCCGCCGCGGCCCTGACCGCATTCGCAGCACGGCCGAATACTCGCCGCCGCTCGCCTCGCTTCTCGCGCGCGCACGCGAACTGCCGGAATCGCGGCTGTGCGTCAAGGTGGCGCCGGGGATCGATCTTTCGGATCCGTCGATCAAGGACGCGCTCGGCGATGCTGCGCTCGAAGCCGAGTTCATCTCCGAACGAGGGACGTGTAAGGAGGCAGCGCTATGGTGCGGTACGTTCGCCCGCGACGATGGCGCACGTCGAGCGACCGCCATCGACACGGAGGGCGCGCACGTCTTCGACGGCGACCGGTCTGTCGCCGCGACGGTCTCGCCCGTCCAAGCGTTCGTCGGCGAACCCGATCCGGCGCTCATCCGTGCGGGTCTGATCGGCGCGTTCTCCTCGGCTCGGCATTGGCACGTGCTCGATCGCAGAGTCGCCTACCTTACGACCGACATGACGGAGCCGTCGCACGACCCGTTCGTGCGCTGGTATCGAGTGCGCGACGCGATGGATTTCGGCGTGAAGCGCATCCGCGAGTACTTGCGCGAACGAACCATCGGCAGGCTCGTCGTCAAGACGCGTGCCTTTCCGTTGAAACCGGACGAGATGATCGCCCTCCTCAAACCCCGCGGTCCGAACACGGCAACCCTTATCGTGACGACGATCCAAGAGAAGAAGACCGCGATCGTCTGCGATCCTTGCCGAGCGTGAACCGCGCGAGGGCGTCGTCATAGCGGAAAAGAAGCGCACGGCGTGCTCGATGCGGTCATCACCGCCGGCGGGCGGCTATCGCCCGACGCGGCGGCGCGTTTCGGTTCCGACGTCAAAGCTCTCGTCCGCGTCAACGGCAAGCCGATGATCGCGACGGTCGTCGACGCACTTCGCGCGACGCCCGGCATCGGGCGGATCGCCGTCGTGGGGCCGTCAGCGGCGCGATCGGCGGCGCCCGGCGTCGATCAGTGGATCGACGAGTTTTCGACCGGCGAAGAGAACCTCATCGCTGCGGTCGGCGCGGCGCAGACCGAGCGCATCGTCATGTCGGCGTCGGACTTGCCGTTCGTCACGCCCGCGAGTTACGCGAGCCTCATCGAGAAGACGGGTCCCGATGTCGACGCGGGCTATCCGGTCTTCGGTCGCGACGAGTTCCTGCGGGCGTACCCGCGGGGCCGCAAGCATTTCGCCACGCTCGCGGACGGCGAGTGGACCGGCGCGAGCGCATTCGTGCTCAACCGCTCGCCCCTCGTCAAAGATGACCGGATGATCCGCCGCGCTTTTGGCGCGCGCAAGAGTTTGCTCGCGCTCGCTTTGCTGCTCGGGCCTGCGCTGCTCTTCAAGTTCCTCTTCAAGACGTTGACGCTTGCGGACGTCGAGCAGCGCGCGGGTGCATTGCTCGGCGCGAAGGTCCGAGCCGTTCGCGGCGCGGATCCGGCACTTGCCATGGATTGCGACGACCCGATCGATTTCGCGTACGCGCATGCGGAAGAAGCGAAGGTAGGCTGACGGATGGCGGCAGCGCTGAAACGTCTTGGTAGTCAAGCGGTCTTATCCGCGTTCTGGTTCGCCTGGGAAGTGCACTGGGCCGCGCTGCTCGGCGCGGCGATGCAGGCGCAGACTGCCCGCTTTGTCGCCCCGGGCGCGATCGGCACGGCGACCGCCATCTTGAGCGGTGCGGGCGCCGCATGCTCGATCGTCTCGCAGTACCTCGCCGGCCGCGCATCGGATAGAGCTGGGCGGAGGATCCCGTTCATCGTCGCGGGCACGCTGCTCGACGTCGTCGCGCTCTTCGGGTTCGCGCTGGCGCCGTCGTTCGTCTCGGTCGTGTTCGCCGTCTTCGCGGTCCAGATATCGCTCAACATCGCAGGCGGGCCGTATCAAGCGCTCATCCCCGACAAGGTCCCGCGATCGCGGCAGGGCGGCGCCTCAGCAGTCATGGCGTTCTATCGCCTCGCGGGCAACGCCGTCGGCCTGCTCGCTGCGAAGCGGCTCGTCGTCCAACCTGATCCTGACGTGCCCGCGGCGACGGTGACGCACGGGCTCATCATGCTCGCCATCGTCCTCTCCGTCGTCCTGCTGGCGGCGCTCGCAGTGACGCTCGTCGGCGTTCGCGACGAGCCCGCGCCGAAGGCCGACGATGCCGCATCGAAGCCGGCGGTAGCTTGGCCCGAGCGCGTCTCGTTCGTCTGGCTCGTCGTATCGCGATCACTCGTCAGCATGGGCCTCTACCTGATCTTGCCGTTCTTCGCGTTCTTCCTCCGGTTCGCGCTCCACGTGCAGTCGTATCTGCAGATGAGCCTTGGCGTTTTGCTCGCGATGGTCGGCTTCTCGATCATCGGAACCGTACCGGCGTATCTCTTGGCGGATCGCGTCTCGAAGAAAGCCGTCATGTTCGGCGCTTTGTTCGTGCTTGCGGCGGGTGCGGCCGTGCTCTCGCAACTGCAGAGCACGCAGTACGTCATCGCGGTCGCCATCGCACTCGGCATCGGCTGGGGCGCCTACTATGCGGTCGACTGGGCGCTGGCGTGCAATCTCTTGCCGGCCGGACGGGCCGGCGCCCTCATGGCGATCTGGAACATCGGCGCGTCGGGTCCGCAAGTACTGTCGCCGGCCGTCGGCGGCGTGCTCGTCGATAGGATCGGTGCCGCTGCGAACGATCCGGGCGCGGGGTATAGGCTCGTCTTCGAACTGCTGGCAGTCTACGTGATCTTGGGCGCCGTCGCGCTTGGTTTCGTTCGCGAGCCGAGCGGGGAGGGAAAGATATAGGTAGGCACAAAACGCCCCGCGCAACGGAAGGAGTAGTGCGCTGTGAAGAAATTGCTCGCGGTCTTGACCGTGGTGCTCGCATCAGGCGCGATCGTCGCCGCTTGTTCCGGTAGCTCGAGCTCGGACAACTCGTCATCCTCATCATCCGCCACCGCGGCCGCGACCGACATGTCGGCCGCAACGGCCGCGCCCATGACCAAGTCGACGCTGCCGATCCCGCTCGCGAAACTCAAGAGCATGACGGTCGCAAGCGGGAACGTCGCAGCCGGTAAGGCCGTCTTCGATTCGAACTGCATGAGCTGTCACGGCGCGGGCGCCAAGAACCAGGGTGGACCTGGCCCGACGCTCGCGGGAACGGGCATCAAGGCCGGACAGGTCGCCTTCATGGTGCGCAACCCGGCTGCAATCGATCCTGAGTCCGGCATGCCGAAACTCCCGATCACCGACAAGCAGCTGGCGGACGTTTCGGCCTACGTCGCATCGCTCAAGTAGCAGCGTAGCGATCGTCGCCCACATCGCAGGCCGCCCGGATAACACGGGCGGCCTGTTCGTCGAGCCTCACGGCGCGGGCCGTTGCAGGCGTCACGCTCCGATGCCGGTGAAGCGCAACGCGGGATGACCGTCAGCATCCATTGGTTTCGGCGCGACCTGCGCCTTCGTGACAACCCATCGCTCGCGGCTGCGAACGGGTCGTCCGAACGCGTCTACGGCGCATACGCGCTCGAGGACTTCGAGCCGCTCAACGATCGTCAGCGTGCCTTTGCAGCGGGCTGCATCAAGCAGCTGCGTTCGACGCTCGACAAGCGCGACGCAAGTCTGACCGTGCTCGAGGGCCGAGCGGCCGAGGCGCTGACGTCGATGGCGAAACGGCTTGGCGCCTCGGCGGTACACGTGGCGCGAGCATATTCCGGGCGCGAGTTCGCGCTGCAGCAAAAAATGGGGGAAACGCTCGGCGCGAGCGGGATCGCGTTCCACGTGCATCGCGGACACGCGGTCCAGGAGCCGGAGACGATCGCGGAGCGGAAGGCGGGCGGCGCGACGGGCTATCGAGTGTTCCCGCCCTTCTACGATATATGGAAGTCGATCGGGGTCGACTTCGCGACGCCCGAAAGCTCGTGCACCGCGCGCGATCCGTCGCCCGGTCCGTTGCCGGAGCCGCCGTCGCCGCTCGCGGTGCCGCCGGGAGAAGAAGCAGGCACGAATCAGCTGACGCGCTTCGTCTCCGCTCGGCTCGCGGACTACGCGGTCAACGGCGAATACCCGGCGCGCAACGCGACATCGGGCCTCGGCCCGTATCTACGTTTCGGATGCGTGAGTTCGCGGACGGTTTACCGCGCGGTCGCCGAACGCATGTCGCGCTCGTGGACGCTCGCGCAAGAGCGCATGTCTATGGAGGCGTATTTCCGCCGGCTCGCGCTCGCCGATTTCTTCACGCACCTCGCGAGCTTCGACCGGACGCTCCACGACGAGGCGCTGCAGGAGAAGATGCGTTCGTTCGGCTGGTCGACCGACGCCGGCAAGCTCGAAGCGTGGCTCGAGGGGCGCACCGGGTACCCGTTCGTCGACGCGGCGATGCGCCAGCTGCGCAAAGAGGGCCACGTCCATCAGCGCGCCGGCATCGCCGCGGCGTCATTCTGCTGCTTCGACCTCGGACTCGATTGGCGTGTGGGGCGCGACGCGTGGATGCGCGCATCGATCGAAGCGGACGAGGCGCTGTGCGACGGCAACTGGCAATGGATCGCCGGCGTCGGATCGGATCAAGCGGCGTATCCGAGGATCTACAATCCGGAGAAGCAGGCGCGGCATTTCGACGCGCAAGCCATGTACGTACGGCGCTACTGTCCGGAGCTGACGCGCTTGCCGACGCGAGCCGCGCTCGCGCCGTGGCAGCTCGAGCGGACGCAGCAAGTCGAGCTAGGGTTTTTCTCTCCCGACGACTATCCGCGTCCGATCGTCGATCACGAGGAGGCCGCGCGCGAATTCCTCGCCCGGTACGAAGCGCATCAGGCGAAGGCGGGCGGCTCTTGACGCCCCAGACGTAGGGCCTTGGACCGCGGACGCGGTTCGCTGAGGGAGGCATAGCCATCGCGAACGCAACCGCGCGGTCGAGCGTAAAGCTCGACCGCTCCACTCCGAGGCGACAAGAGCCGCCCGCTGACTGCGGCGGGCTACGCCGCGTACTTCGACGCGAGCTCCGCCGCGATCGGCACCTTGACGCTCTCGCCGCCGTACGCTTTGACGCCGAGATACAGGTCGATGAAGAACCAGATCGGCATTGCGAAGGGGAGGACGAGCGCGCTTTGCCACCCGATGACCGGGAAGTGCGAAGTCGCCGCGTAGATCGCGTATAGCCCGACGCCAAGCGCGTTGACGGCGAGCGATTGCACGACGTTGAAGCGCAGGAACTTCGAGCGCTGCGACTGCAGGAAGAGCACGATCATCGCGACCGGCCAAAGCGGGTAGCACAGGGCGGCGAGCAGCCGATCCTCTGGAGTCGGCGGCGCTTCGACGACCGTGACGCCGGCGCGCGGGGGCGCGGCGGTCTGCGCGGTTGCCGTGAACGTCGGCCGAGGATCGGTCTGCGTTCGAGCGCCGTTGCCGTTCGAACCGCCTTTGATCGCGGTGAGCACCGGTTGGCGCTGCGCCGCGCCCTTCATCGCTTGGCCAAGGCGGCAGCCGGGGCAAAGCGAGTCGACCGCGCAGTGCGTACAGATCTCGTGCCCGCAATCGCGACATAAGACGGCGGTGGGCACGGCGGGATGGTAATAGCAACCCATGGTCGTTGACGGCCTCCATCGACGCAAGGCATGCCGCGCGTCGCGGCATGCGTGTTTGCGGTCGTGTGGCTCTACCGCAAGTATTCGGGCTTTGTTACAGCGCGATTCGCGCGGGATTTAGCGCATCGCGGGGCTAAAGTCAACGTCCCGTATGGTATTCCGCCGCATCCTGGCATACGCCCGGCCGCTCATGGTCAAGATGGTCGTCGGGCTGATCTTCGCGGGCATCGGTTCTGCAGCGACGATCGCCTACTACAAGGTCGGCATGTCGCTCGCGCAAGCCGTCCAGACGCGAAGCCTCACCGAACTGTTCCTGACGCTCGTCGCTTTTCTCGCCCTTAACCTGGTGAAGAACGCCTCATCGTACGCGGGCAGCTACACGATCACGTCGGTCGGTCAACAGGCGGTCGCCAAAGTGCGATCCGACCTGTTCGCGCGCATCCAGTATCTGCCGCTCCAGATATTCGACACGTGGCGCACCGGCGAGCTCATGTCGCGCTTCGACAACGACGTCAACCTGATGGTCGTCGGCGTCTCGTCGATGCCGCTGTTCGTGAGCGCCGCGCTCACGCTCGTCGGTTCGGTCGGCACGATGCTCTACCTCAACTGGAAGCTGACGCTCGTCCTCATCGCGGTGGCGCCGTTCGTGGCGCTCGCCGTGTCGCGCTTCTCGGTGCTCATGCGGCGGACGACGACCGCGTCGCTTTCGCGCATCGCCGACGTCAACGCGATACTCCAGGAGTCGCTCGAGTCGATGCGCGTCGTCAAGGCGTTCGCCCGCGAGCCGTACGAGATGACGCGCTTCACGAACCGCAACGACGCGTATCTCGGCGCGTCGATGAAGTCATCGCAGATCGGGCTGACGCAGACGCCGGTCGTCGACTTCATCGTCACCCTCGGCGTCGCGATCCTCGCCGGCTACTCGTTCCACGAGGTCATCGTCGGCCACCTGACGATCGAGGCGTGGACCGGCTTCTTCACGCTCGCGATCGTCGCGGGAAATCCGGTGAACCAGATCGCGAACTACGTCGGCGACCTCAACAAAGCGATGGTCGGAGCGCGGCGCATCTTCGAGATCCTCGACCTGCCGGTCGAAGTGCCCGATGCGCCCGGCGCGAAGCCGCTGGTCGGCGCGCGCGGCGAGGTCGATCTCGACGACGTCCACTTCGCATACGTCGGCCGCAACGAAGTGCTCAAAGGCGTGACGGCGCACTTCGAGCCCGGTGAAGTCGTCGCGCTCGTCGGGCCGTCGGGCGCAGGCAAGACGACGCTCGTCAATCTCATCCCGCGCTTCTATCGCCCCACGAGCGGTCACGTGCTCGTCGACGGCCACGACATCGCCGGAGTGACGCTCGAATCGCTGCGTTCGTCCATCGCGATCGTTCCACAGGACCCGCAGCTCTTCTCCGACACGATCGAGAACAACATCCGCTATGGACGGCTCGAAGCGACGCAGGAGGAGATCCGCGCTGCCGCTCGTCTCGCGAACGCCGAGGAGTTCATCGCGCGCTTCCCCGAGGGGTATGGTACGAAGGTCGGCGCGCGCGGCATGCGGCTGTCGGGCGGAGAGCGTCAGCGCATCGCGATCGCGCGCGCGATCTTGCGCGACCCGCGGATCCTCATCCTCGACGAAGCGACGTCGTCGCTCGACGCGCAGAGCGAAGCGCTCGTCAACGACGCGCTCGAACATCTCCTCGTCGGCCGGACGACCTTCATCATCGCGCACCGCTTCTCGACGATCCGGCGTGCCTCCACGATCCTCGTGCTCGAGGAAGGCAACGTGGTCGAGCGCGGAACGCACGCCGATCTTGTCACCCGCGGCGGTCTCTACGCGAAGCTGTACGAGACGCAGATCCGCGAACCCGTCGCGCAAGCCGACTAAGCAGTAGTGGTGGGAGCGGTCGACCTTTACGGTCGACCGCCGCGGTGATGTTGGGAGCGGTCGACCTTTACGGTCGACCGCCGCGGTCTCGCATGGAAATGTGCGCAGATCCGGGAGGACTAAGCGATGCGGCCCCAGCGAGCCCCCGCTTCGAGCTTTCGAAAAGCGATGAGCCTCGCGTAGTTCGCGCGCCGTACGCCGCGTCGAAGCCGTTCGAGCAGGCTCACCTGCGAGAACAGCGCGTCGACGGCCGCCAGCGTCGGCGCCCACTCGATCCGCAGCGCATCGACCGTCGGCCGCACCGCTGGCGGATGCTCTCCGTCGAACCGCATGACGTCGGGCCGGAACCGTCCCCAGGCTTGTGCGGCGTCGACGCCGGCGAGCTCGTCGTCGGTAGGAGCGAATCCGGGTTGACCGAGCGAGCTGTAGAGCCGGCTTTTCTCCCATTCCATCCGCGGCGTGACGACGTGCCCGTAATGCCCCCAGACGAACGGGAGGGTGACGCGTCTGCCGAGCGGTTCGAGCCGTTCATGAACGAGTCCGAGCCAACGGCGGTCGCCTCGCCCGCGGAAGAAACATAGGCGTCGCTCGACGCTGACCCACCATGAGAACGATCCGACGAAATGGCGGCTATAGCCGTCGACCGCGTCGACGTCTGCCGGCAGGGACGGCAGCAGCCGCGCCATCGCGGCGAGTTCGGTGCCGTGGACCTCATCGGCGTCGACGAAGAGCGTCCACGCGCCGCGCAGCTCGACCGGTGTCGCGTCGATGCAGGCGTTGCGAGCCGACGCGAAACCTTCGAACGACGTCCGGATGACGATCAGACGACCGTCTTTGCCAAGCCTCGAGGTTTGGAGGAAATCGTCGTTCGCCCCCGGGATGGAACCGCCGTTATCATTGATGACTGCGACCGCGCACGCATCGGCGATCGATTCGAGCACGGCGGCGAGATACGGCTCGCGCCTGCGCCCGATTATGAGATGCGCGACGATATCGTTGCGCGGCATGGTGCCCTTTTGAACGCGTCAGCACGGCACACCTAGGAGCCTGATGGGTCTGCACATCGGCGTCGACGCCTGGAATCTCGCCGACGATCGGCGAGGCATAGGCCGCTACGTCCGCATGATCCTCGGGCGCTGGGCGCGCTTCGACCGCCGGCGCGTGCGCGCGACGCTCGTCATACCCGAGCGCTTCACGTGGTTCGAGAAGCGCCGCTATTTGAAGACGCTCGATTTCGACCCGCCGGCCGTCAGACACCGAGAGTCGGTGGCGCGCTGCGGGTTCGACGCGCTGTGGTTCCCTTGGAACGGACTCAGCTGGACGGCGAGCGGCGTCAAGATCGCGACCGTCCACGACGGTTTCTTCTTCGCGTGGCCGCCGCCCGATCCCGCGATCGCGGCGCGCGAGCAGTCCCCGGTACGGACAGCCGCTCGCGAAGCCTCCCAGATAATCACCGACTCGCATTTCTCGAAAGCCGAGCTCATGCGTTATCTCGGCTTGCCGAGCGAGCGCATCGACGTCGTCCACCTCGGGGTCGACCCGGTGATGCTCGCGCAGCGGCACGAGCCCGCAGCTTTCGAAGGCGCGTCGCGTTACGTGCTGTTCGTCGGCGAGCTTGAAAGCCGCAAAGGCATCGACACGCTCCTCGAAGCGGCGGGTCGGCTACCGGAACCGCTGCGCTCGGACACCGTTATCGCGATCGCCGGCCACTTATCGGAGCGGCCGGATCTTCACGGTCATCCGATCCCGAAGCCGCCTCCCGGCGTTCGACTCGAGATCCTCGGCCATGTGAGCGACGCGAGGCTGCGATCGCTTTATGCGGGAGCGGCCGCGTTCGTCTTCCCGTCAAGGTATGAGGGCTTCGGACTACCGGTGCTCGAGGCCATGGCGTGCGGGGCGCCGGTGATCGCGTCGGACGCCGCGAGCATTCCCGAGGCCGGCGGCGAGGCGGCTCTGTACTTTCCAGTAGGTGATGCGCCCGCGCTCGCGGGCGCGATCGAGCGCATCCTCACCGACGATTCGCTCGCGACCCGACTGCGCGAGGCCGGCTTGAAGCGAGCCGAAGCTATGCCGTGGGATACGACCGCCGAGCAGACGCTCGAGATCTTCGAGCGCGTCGTCGCGGAGGCGAAATCAAAGAAGCGGTAGCGGTCGAGCTTTAGCTCGACCTGCGCGATTTTGCCTGAACGAGGGCGCAGATAGCGGAGCTAATTCCGAGCGGTCGGATCTCCATCGAGAGGTGGGACCTTGTGGCGAGGCGAAGTAGCGGCCATAGGGTGGTGACCCTGGCAAAACTAAATCGATTTGGCTCGGCCAATTCTGGCTGTCGGGACGCGAGGGATGCGTCTTGACTGTCCATCTTTTTGTGCTATAATCGTAACCTATGTCACTCTGGGACGACTGCGCGTGGAACCGGCGTCGGCTCGAGCTGAAAGGCTCGCCATAACACCGCCGGACACGACGACCGGCTTCGTCCCTTTTAGTTTCGACCCCGACATGCGCGCCGATCGCGCGCACGACAAATGAGGCGGTGGACCAGGCCGTAGTCCGCTGCCTATCGCGCCGCAAAGCGCTCCTCGAATCCACCCCTCGCCGCACAGAATCGCCGCATAGAAGATGAAGAGCGTGAAAGAAACCAAAGCCCGCACGACCCGCACGTCCAAAGAGCCGAAGGCACCGAAGGCCCCGCGCGCTTCGCGCGCCGCGAAGCCGAAGGTACCGGCGAAGAAGAAGCCGGTCGTCTCGCGTCCGGCTGCGCGCCCGCGTCAGATCCGGCCGATGGCGCGCCTCGCGCGTCTCACCGATCCGCGCGCCGCGCTCGAATCGCTCATCGAGACCAAGGGCGTCGTTCAAGCCGTCGAGGGTGCCGGCGCGGATCTCAAGCCGCCCGGTCTTCGCCGCGAGCGCTTCACGTTCGCGAAGATCCCGCACGTCCTCGACGTGCCGGATCTCATCGAGCTGCAGCGCGACTCGTTCAACTGGTTCATCACCGAGGGTCTGCGCGAGGCGTTCACCTCGATATCGCCTATCAAGGATTTCACCGGCAACCTCGTCCTCGAGTTCGGCGAGCACAGCCTCGGCGAGCCGAAGTACTCGGTCGAGGAATGCCGCGAGCGCGACATGACCTATTGCGCTCCGCTGCGCGTGCGCGTCCGCCTCATCACGTCCGAGTCCGGCGAGATCAAGGGTATCCCGGATCAAGAGATCTTCATGGGCGACTTCCCGCTCATGACCGAGAAGGGCACCTTCCTCATCAACGGTGCGGAGCGCGTGATCGTCAGCCAGCTCGTGCGCTCGCCTGGCGTCTACTTCCTACAGGACACCGATACGAACACGCGGCCCATCTACACCGCGACGGTCATCCCGAACCGCGGTGCTTGGATCGAATTCGAGAGCGACAACGGCAGCAAGAACGACACGACCGAGGGCACGATCGGCGTCCGGATCGACAAGACGCGTAAGATCATGGTGACGACCTTCGTCCGCGCGCTCGACAAGAAGTACGAGACGGACGAAGCGCTCATGGCCTTGTTCGCGGACCCGAAGACGGGCGAAGTGCCGCCGATCATCCTCAACTGTCTCGAGAAAGACAAAGATGTCAAGACGCGCGAAGACGCGCTGAAAGAGATCTACAAGAAGCTGCGCCCCGGCGAACCGGAAAATCCGGACAACGCCGAGACGTTGCTGCGCAATACGTTCTTCGACGAGAAGCGCTACGATCTCGCCAACGTCGGCCGCTACAAGCTCAATCGCAAGCTCGAGCGCCAGTTCGCGATCATGAACGTCGAGGCGCCGCGCATCGAGGACCTCAAAGACTCGCACGGCCGCGTCAAGGAAAAGGCCGTCCGCCACCTGACGAAAGACGACATCATCGCCGTCGTCCGTCAGCTGCTCGAGGTCGTCTCCGGCACGCAGAACATCGACGACATCGATCACCTCGGCAACCGGCGCATCCGGTCGGTCGGCGAACTCTTGCAGAACCAATTCCGCGTCGGCTTGCTCCGGCTCGAGCGCGTCGTGCGCGAGCGCATGACCGTCCAAGACATCGAGACGGTGACGCCGCAGGTGCTCATCAACATCCGGCCGGTGGTCGCGGCCATCAAGGAGTTCTTCGGGTCGAGCCAGCTCTCGCAGTTCATGGACCAGACGAACTCGCTCGCCGAGCTGACGCATAAGCGGCGTTTGTCGGCGCTCGGTCCTGGCGGTCTGTCGCGCGAGCGCGCGGGCTTCGAGGTCCGCGACGTCCACCACAGCCACTACGGCCGGATCTGCCCGATCGAGACGCCGGAAGGTCCGAACATCGGACTCATCGGTTCGCTCGCGACGTACGCGCGCGTCAACAAGTACGGTTTCATCGAGACGCCGTACCGGATCGTCCGTAAGGGCGTCGTCACCGGCGACATCATCTACCTGACGGCCGACGAAGAGGACCAGTTCCGTATCGCGCAGGCGAACTCGGAGCTCGATTCGCGCAACCGGCTCATCAACGAGCGCGTCGTCTGCCGCTATGCCGAAGAGTACATCGAGTCGAGCCCGGCCGACGTCCACCTCATGGACGTCTCGCCGAAGCAGATCGTCTCGGTCGCGACGGCGCTCATCCCGTTCCTCGAGCACGACGACGCGAACCGCGCGCTCATGGGCGCGAACATGCAGCGCCAAGCCGTGCCGCTTTTGAAGCCGGACTCGCCGCTCGTCGGCACCGGCGTCGAATATCGGACGGCGAAGGACTCGGGCGGCGTCGTCGTCGCCGAAGAGTCGGGTGAAGTCGTCGGCGTCACGGCCGACCTCATCGAGATCAAGAACAAGGCGGGCATCGTCCGGCGCTACCCGCTGCTCAAGTACATGCGCTCGAACGCGGGCACGTGCATCAACCAGACGCCGATCGTGAGCAAGGGCGAGCATATCCGCAAGGGCACGATCATCGCCGACGGACCGTCGAGCGACGGCGGCGAGCTTTCGCTCGGACAAAACGTGCTCGTCGCGTTCATGCCGTGGGAAGGCTTCAACTACGAAGACGCGATCCTCATCTCCGAGAAGCTCGTCAAGGAAGACCGCTTCACCTCGATCCACATCGAGGAGTACGAGTGCGAGGCGCGCGACACGAAGCTCGGCCCTGAAGAGATCACGCGCGACATCCCCAACGTCGGCGAGGATGCGCTCCAGGACCTCGACGAGCAAGGCATCATCCGCATCGGAGCGGAGGTCCGGCCTGAGGACATCCTCGTCGGCAAGGTGACGCCGAAGGGCGAGACCGAGCTGACCGCGGAGGAGCGCCTGCTGCGCGCGATCTTCGGCGAGAAGTCGCGCGAAGTCCGCGACACGTCGCTGAAAGTGCCCCACGGCGAAAAGGGCAAAGTCATCGACGTCAAGGTCTTCAAGCGCGAGAACGGCGACGAACTGTCGCCGGGCGTCAACGAACTCGTCCGCGTCTACGTCGCGCAGAAGCGCAAGATCTTGCAGGGCGACAAGATGGCGGGCCGCCACGGCAACAAGGGCGTCATCGCGAAGGTGCTGCCCGAAGAAGACATGCCGTATCTCCCCGACGGCACGCCGATCGAGATCGTGCTCAATCCGCTCGGCGTTCCGAGCCGTATGAACGTCGGCCAGATCATGGAGACGCACCTCGGCTGGGCCGCGAAGCTGCTCGGCACGTACATCGCGACGCCGGTCTTCGACGGCGCGCGTGCGTCCGACATCCGCGAATGGCTCGAGCGCTCGAATCTGCCGCCGAGCGGCAAGACGATTCTTTACGACGGCCGCACCGGCGAGTCGTTCAACCGCGACGTCACCGTCGGCTACATCTACATGCTCAAGCTCGCGCATCTCGTCGACGACAAGATCCACGCGCGCTCGACCGGCCCATACTCGATGATCACGCAGCAGCCGCTCGGCGGTAAAGCGCAGTTCGGCGGCCAGCGCTTCGGCGAGATGGAGGTCTGGGCGCTCGAGGCGTACGGTGCCGCGTACACGCTTCAAGAGCTGCTGACCGTGAAGTCCGACGACGTCGTCGGCCGCGTCAAGACGTACGAAGCGATCGTCAAAGGCGAGAACGTCCTCGAGCCGGGCGTGCCCGAGTCGTTCAAGGTGCTCATCAAAGAGCTGCAAGCGCTCGCGCTCGACGTCAAAGTGCTGACGGAGAACCGCGAGGAGATCGAGATCCGGCTCACCGACGAAGACATGAGCGAGAAGGCGAGCGAGATCGGATTGCTCATGGGCGATGAGGATCCGAAGCTCGTCGCACCCGCCCCGACGACCGCCGCATCGCGCCCGCGCCGCGCGGGTGCGGAAGGTGACGGCGAAGAGTCCGAGGCGTTGCCCGCGGCGACGAGCACTGCGGTGCTCGAGCCCGAGCCCGACGAGGACGAAGACGAAACGGATCTCGGCGATGCGCTGTCGCTCGAGTCGCTCGGCGACGCGGGCCTCGGTTCGATCGAGGACGTAGAGCCGTAAAGTACAGGATCGTGATCGGGCGCGCCCTCGCGGGCGCGCCGGTCGAGATGAATCTCGACCGCTCCCATGTCGTTTTGATGGATAACAAATGCTAGACGTAAATAATTTTGACGCGATGAAGATCGGGCTCGCGAGCCCGGAACAGATCCGCGCGTGGTCGTTCGGCGAAGTGAAGAAGCCGGAGACCATCAACTACCGTACGCTCAAGCCCGAGCGCGACGGTCTTTTCTGCGAGAAGATATTCGGCCCGACCAAAGACTGGGAGTGCCACTGCGGCAAGTACAAGCGCATCCGCTTCAAGGGCATGATCTGCGACCGCTGCGGCGTCGAGATCACGCGCGCGAAGGTGCGCCGCGAGCGCATGGGTCACATCGAGCTCGCGACGCCGGTGTCGCATATATGGTATTTCAAGGGCGTGCCCTCGCGTATCGGCATCCTGCTCGATATGTCGCCGCGTCAGCTCGAGAAGGTCATCTACTTCGCCGCGTACATCGTCATCGATCCCGGCGGAACGCCGCTCGAGAAGCGCGAGATCCTGACCGAACAGAAGTATCGCGAACATCGCGAGAAGTACGGCAACGCGTTCCGCGCCGGCATGGGCGCCGAGGCTATCCGCGAGCTGCTGCGCGATCTCAACCTGCACAAGCTGCAGGCGGAGCTGCGTTCCGAGTTCCAGGAGACGAGCGGTCAGAAGCGCATCAAGGCGATCAAGCGCCTCGAAGTCGTCGAAGCGTTCCTCTCGTCGGGCAACAAGCCCGAGTGGATGGTACTGTCGTGCATCCCGGTCATCCCGCCCGAACTGCGCCCGATGGTGCAGCTCGACGGCGGCCGGTTCGCGACGTCCGACCTCAACGATCTCTACCGCCGCGTCATCAACCGCAACAACCGGTTGAAGCGGCTGCTCGAGCTGTCCGCGCCCGAGATCATCATCAAGAACGAGAAGCGCATGCTGCAGGAAGCGGTCGATGCGCTCGTCGACAATGGTCGCCGCGGGCGTCCGGTGACGGGTCCGAACAACCGGCCGCTCAAGTCGCTCTCCGACATCCTCAAGGGCAAGCAGGGCCGGTTCCGCCAGAACTTGCTCGGCAAGCGCGTCGACTACTCGGGCCGTTCGGTCATCGTCGTCGGTCCGAACCTCAGGCTCCATCAGTGCGGTCTGCCGAAAGAGATGGCGCTCGAGCTCTTCAAGCCGTTCGTCATGAAGAAGCTCGTCGACCGCGGCCAAGCGCACAACATCAAGAGCGCGAAGCGCATGGTCGAGCGGGTGCGGCCGGAGGTCTGGGACGTCCTCGATGAGGTCATCAAGGATCATCCGGTGCTGCTCAACCGCGCTCCGACGCTCCACCGCCTCGGCATCCAGGCGTTCGAGCCCGTGCTCGTCGAGGGCAAGGCGATCCAGATCCATCCGCTCGTCTGCACGCCGTACAACGCCGACTTCGACGGCGACCAGATGGCCGTCCACCTGCCGCTCTCCGCGGGCGCGCAGGCGGAGGCGCGCATCCTCATGCTCTCGAGCAACAACATCTTGCTGCCGGCGTTCGGCAATCCCGTGTCGATCCCGACGCAAGACATGGTGCTCGGCTTGTACTACCTGACGATCGACTCCGATACGGCCGCGCAGAAGAACGGCCGCAAGGACGACAAGGGCAAGGCCGTGCCGCGCTCGTTCTTCAACGAGAAAGAAGCGCAGATCGCGTACGACTGCAAAGCGATCACCTTGCACGAACCGATCATCGTGCGTTGGCGCGATGCCGGTACGATCGAGACGACGATGGGGCGCATCATCTTCAACTGCGCGCTCCCCGAGCATTGGCACCATCCGTTCCTCAACCAGACGATCGACAAGAAAGGCCTCCAGAAGTTCATCGCCGAGTGCTATCGCCGCTACGGCAACGCACAGACGGCGGGCTTCCTCGATGCGATCAAGACGCTCGGTTTCCGTTTCGCGACGGTCTCGGGCACGACCGTGTCGATCGACGACATCGTCATCCCGGACAAGAAGTACGAGCTCATCGCGAGCGCGGACAAGCGCGTCACGGACATCGACGATCTGTACAAGCAAGGCTTGCTCTCCGAGGACGAGCAGTACAACAAGACGATCGACATCTGGACGAAGACCGGCGATGAAGTGACGCAGGCCATGCTCGAGCAGCAGAACCGCCTCAACCCGATCTTCATGATGGCGACTTCGGGTGCGCGCGGCTCGATCGCCCAGGTGAAGCAGATCGCCGGCATGCGCGGCCTCATGGCCGACCCGTCCGGACGGATCTTGAGCATCCCGATCAAAGCGAACCTCAAAGAAGGTCTGACGGTGCTCGAGTACTTCATCTCGACGCACGGCGCGCGCAAGGGTCTCGCCGATACCGCGCTGCGGACGGCCGACTCGGGTTATCTGACGCGCCGTCTCGTCGACGTCGCGCAAGATGTCATCGTGCGGGAAGAGGACTGCAAGACGACCGACGGCATCACGGTGAGCGACATCGCCGTGGGCAAGGAGATCATCGAGCCGCTCCACATGCGGATCGTCGGTCGCTATTGCCTCGACGACATCCCCGATCCCGAAGGCGGACGCGGCGACTACATCGTCCGCGCCGGCGAAGAGATCGACGAGGACAAGGCGACGCGCATCGTCGCGGCCGGCTTCAAACAGGTGCGCATCCGTTCGGTGCTCACGTGCGAGGCGCGCGTCGGGGTCTGCGCGGTCTGCTACGGGCGTAACCTCGCGACCGGCGGGCAGGTCGACATCGGCGAAGCGGTGGGCATCATCGCGGCGCAGTCGATCGGCGAGCCGGGCACGCAGCTGACGCTGCGCACGTTCCACACGGGCGGCGTCGCGTCGGAGGACATCATCACCGGTCTGCCGCGCGTCGAGGAGCTCTTCGAAGCGCGCAAGCCGAAAGGCCAAGCGATCATCACCGAGCATACCGGCGGCCTGCACATCACCGAAGAGAAGGGTCTGCGCGAGGTCATCGTCACCGACGCGGAAGGCGAGGAGCACGTCTACGAGATCCCGTTCAACGTGCATCTCACCGTCCAAGACGGACAGCACGTCGCGGCGGGCGATCAGCTCATCGAGGGCTCGATCAATCCGCACGACATCCTGCGCATCAAGGGCGAGACGGCGCTGCAGAACTACCTCGTGCAAGAAGTGCAGAAGGTCTACAAGAGCCAGGGCGTCGACATCAACGACAAGCACATCGAAGTCATCGTGCGCAGCATGCTTCGCAAGAAGAAGATCACGGACAGCGGCGACACGCGCCTGCTGCCCGGTCAGATGCTCGACGGCGAGAAGTTCTTCGAAGAGAACGGGAAGGCTGCCGCCGACGGGCGCGAGCCGGCGAAGGCGGACACGGTGCTGCTCGGCGTGACGAAGGCCTCGCTCGCGACGGAGTCGTTCTTGTCGGCTGCGTCGTTCCAAGAGACGACGCGCGTTCTCACCCAAGCGGCCATCGAGGGCAAATACGATCCGCTGCTCGGCCTCAAGGAGAACGTCATCATCGGCAAGCTCATCCCGGCCGGCACCGGCATGCAGGTGTACAGGAACATCCGGGTCGAGCCCACCGACGACGCCCGTTCGTCGGCCTTCCCGCCCGGCACCTACGCCGAACCCGAGACCTACGCCTTCGGCCAGGGCTCCGGCGAGGCAGTGCCGCTGGAAGAGTACGACTTCGGCTCCTACAACAGGTAAGCCCAGGCACAGAAGGGGCTGGCGTCCGCTTGAAAAGCGACCGCCAGCCCCTTTTCATTTGAACCAGAACGCCGGTAGTTTCACCCGGCGCGGCCCGCGTGGCGCCAGACCCCCCGGTCAGAGCCCTCAGTCAGAGCCCCCGGTCAGCGGGCTCGTTGGCGCCATCAACACGCTCTCGCGCCGTGGTGCACGTTCCACCGTTTTGCCGGCTGCGGCCTGCGGCTCGCAGCCCCGGCCGGCACCGGGACCGGCACCCGCACCGGGACCGGGGTCGGCACCGGCACCCACACCCGGACCGGCACCCACACCGGCCACCACATTTCCGACATGTACGTATATGTGCCGCTGGCGGCCACGTGGCCAGCGAGTCGATTGCGCAATCGGCACGCTCTAGCGGGATCGATTGCGCAATTGGCACGCTGCGGACGGTGCGGCGTCGGCGCGGCCGCCGGGCCGGCGCGGCCGCCCGGCCGGGGCGGACGGGGGTGGGAATGCGGCGGCGGGGGCGGGGCGTTGGAGATGACTGGTGAGGGAGCGATCCTTGCGTGCGCGCTGATTTTGCTTGGTGCGCTCGGCATGGTAGTTTTTTCATTCGTGTCCGTGTGCGCATGGGCACGTAAGCGTGCCAGCTGACGGCGTGACCTAGTGCGGTGTTGACCTGGTTCTAGGCAGGCGATGGCTGGAAACGTGGGTTTCCTTCCCCTTTGGTGCGGCTCTGCATGAGCCGCTGATGCCCGGGCTGTGCGCCCGCTGACCTCCGGTCAGCGCGACACGCCCGACCTCGGGGGTCGGCGGAGGATAGGAAACCGCAGGTAGGGGGCCTACCTGAGGTCCCCGAAGGCCTCGGGGAGGGCCTGAATTTTAGCCGGAACGACAGCGGAAACGCCAACACGAATTACGGAGACGCGGTTGCCCACGATCCAGCAGCTGGTCCGCAAGGGCCGCCAGGACAAGGTAGCGAAGAACAAGACGCCTGCGCTCAAGGAGAGCCCGCAGCGCCGTGGCGTTTGCACGCGTGTCTACACGACCACGCCGAAGAAGCCGAACTCGGCCCTGCGCAAGGTCGCCAGGGTCCGGCTCACCAGTCAGATCGAGGTCACCGCGTACATCCCCGGAGTCGGCCACAACCTGCAGGAGCACTCCATCGTGCTCGTGCGCGGTGGCCGGGTGCGGGATCTTCCCGGCGTCCGCTACAAGATCATCCGCGGGTCACTGGACACCCAGGGCGTGCGCAACCGTAAGCAAGCTCGGAGCCGGTACGGAGCGAAGAAGGAGAAGAGCTGAGATGCCTCGCAAGGGTCCCGCGACGAAGCGGCAGCTTGTCACCGATCCGGTCTACGGCTCGCCGCTGGTAACCGCGCTCGCCAACAAGGTCCTCAAGGACGGCAAGCGTTCGCTCGCCGAGCACATCGTGTACGGGGCACTGGAGGGCTGCCGGGACAAGACCGGCAACGACCCGGTGATCACCCTCAAGCGCGCGCTGGACAACGTCAAGCCGACGCTGGAGGTCAAGAGCCGCCGGGTCGGCGGCGCGACCTACCAGGTGCCGGTCGAGGTCCGTGCGTCCCGCAGCACCACGCTGGCGCTGCGGTGGATCGTCGCCTACTCGCGGCAGCGCCGGGAGAAGACGATGACCGAGCGGCTCATGAACGAGCTGCTGGACGCGAGCAATGGCCTCGGCGCGAGCGTCAAGCGCCGGGAGGACACACACAAGATGGCGGAGTCCAACAAGGCCTTCGCCCACTACCGCTGGTAATCACAAAGACGTAAAGAGAACTGAGGAATCGTGGCCACCCAGACCGCCGTAGACCTCGCCAAGGTCCGCAACATCGGGATCATGGCGCATATCGACGCGGGCAAAACCACTACGACCGAACGCATCCTGTTCTACACCGGCATCAACTACAAGATCGGTGAGGTTCATGAGGGCGCGGCCACCATGGACTGGATGGAGCAGGAGCAGGAACGCGGCATTACCATCACCTCTGCCGCTACCACGACGAGCTGGCTCGGCCACACCATCAACATCATCGACACCCCAGGCCACGTGGACTTCACCGTCGAGGTGGAGCGCTCGCTGCGGGTGCTGGACGGCGCGGTCGCGGTATTCGACGCGGTCGCCGGCGTCGAGCCCCAGTCCGAGACCGTGTGGCGGCAGGCCAACCGGTACGGCGTACCGCGGATCTGCTTCGTCAACAAGATGGACCGGGTCGGTGCCGAGTTCCACCGCTGCGTGGAGATGATCAGCGACAGGCTTGGTGCCACCCCCTTGGTCATTCAGCTGCCGTGGGGCGTGGAGTCCGACTTCCGCGGTGTCATCGACTTGGTGCGGATGCGCGCTCTGCTGTGGCAGACCGAGGGCAAGGGCGACAAGTACGACGTCGTGGCCATTCCCGGCGACCACGAAGAGGCCGCGAGGGAGTGGCGGGACAAGCTGCTCGAGACCACCGCCGAGCATGACGACGAGATGATGGAGCTGTACCTGGAGGGCATCGAGCCCACCGCCGAGCAGCTTGAGGCCGGCATCAGGCGAGCCACCATCGCTGGCGCTGTCACCCCGGTGCTGTGCGGGACCGCGTTCAAGAACAAGGGCGTCCAGCCCATGCTCGACGCGATCGTGGACTACCTGCCCAGCCCGGTC